>DATHUY010000171.1 GCA_035461765.1 Longimicrobiales bacterium | reverse complement strand
ACACTCACGCGCTACCGCATCATGGCCGTCGCGGTCTCCGGCGCGGAGCGCTTCGGCACCGGCGATGCCGCAGTGACCGCGCGCAGGGATCTCATGGTGCGATTGTCCGCGCCACGCTTCCTGAACTACGGCGACGCATTCCAGCTGCCCGTGCTCCTGCAGAACGTGACGGCGCACACGATGCAGGTCGAGGTCGCCGCACGCGCAGCCGGCGTGAACATCGCGAGCAATGTCGGCCGGCTGGTGACGCTCGGTCCGGGCGCACGCGCCGAGGTGCGCTTCGATGCCGCCGCGCCCCTGCCCGGCAGTGCGCACGTGCAGGTCATCGCTGCTGCGGCCGGGCGCAGCGATCCAGGCTCGAGTGACGCGGCTGCCGCCGACATCCCGGTCTACACGCCGGCCACGCTCGAGGCGTTCGCTACCTACGGCAGCATCGACGGCAGCACACCGGTGGTACTGCCGCTCGCACGACCCGAAAACGTCATCGAGGCATTCGGCGGACTCGAGATCAGCATCACATCGACCGCTCTGCACTCGCTCACTGACGCGGTGCTGTATCTGCACCGTTACCCGTTCGAGGGATCCGAGCACATCGCATCACGGCTGCTCTCCATCGCCGCACTCCGCGACGTCCTTGCGGCATTCGCCGCGAAAGGGCTGCCGAGTCCCGACTCCCTCGTTGTTTCTGCGCAGCGCGACATTGCAGATCTCGTCGCGCGCCAGAACGATGACGGCGGGTGGTGGTTCTGGCGCGGCTATGCACGATCGCACCCGTTTGTCAGCATCCACGTTACTCATGCACTCCAGCGCGCGCATGAGCGCGGCTTCGACGTGTCGCCCGATGCACTGCGCCGCGCGACCGATTATCTCCGCAACATCGAAACGCACGCCGCGCAATGGCCGCAGCCCGTGCGGCAGAGTGCAGCGGCCTACGCACTGTACGTGCGTGACCGCATTGGTGATCCGCAGGCCGTCCAGGAGGCGCGCCGGCTCGCGAGCACCGCGCCCGACCGCGTCGGCGGCGAGCTACCGGTCGAAGCGGCGGGCTGGCTGCTGCACATCCTCGCGGACGATCCGGCGTCGAGCGCCGCGACCGCCGAGCTCCGGCGCACGCTGCAGAACCGGCTGGTCGAGACCGCGGGCAGCGTGACATTCGCCGCGGAATATGAGGATGGCGAGCACCTGCTGCTGCACTCGCGTCGCCGCACCGACGCCGTGCTGCTGGAGGCGCTCATCGCGGCGGAGGCGGACGACGATATCGTGACGCGCCTCGCGCAGTCGCTCCTCGCACACCGCACCGAAGGACGGTGGTCGGGAACGCAGGAGAACGCGTGGGTGCTGCTCGCGCTCGATCGCTATTTCCGCACGTACGAGGCGACGACGCCCGCGTTCGAGTCGCGCGTCTGGCTGGATGATCGCTTCGCGGGCACGCACACGTTCCGCGGCCGGACGACGGAGCGGCAGCACATCGAGATCCCGATGCCTGAGCTGCTGCGCCGCGATGCCGACGAGCTGGTCATCGACATGGCGGGCGAGGGACGGATGTACTACAGGGCAGGATTGCGGTATGCGCCCTCAGATACGCGCATGCCCCCGACCGACCGCGGCTTCGAGGTGAGCCGCACGTACGAAGCCGTGGACGACCCCGACGATGTGCGTCAGGCGCAGGACGGCAGCTGGCTCGTGCGCGCCGGCGCGCGCGTGCGTGTTCGCGTGAGCATCGTCGCACCGTCCGTACGATTCCACGCGGCGCTCGTCGATCCGATGCCGGCCGGCTTCGAGCCGCTCAACCCGGAACTGAGCGGCACCGGCTTCACGGACGACCCCGGTGCGGCTGAGCCCGACCCCCGCCGGTACGGCATGTGGCGCCCGACCTGGTTCGAGCATCAGAACCTGCGCGACGATCGTGCGGAGGCGTTCGCATCCCTGCTCCCCGCCGGCTCCTACGAGTACACATACCTCGCCCGCGCGACGACGCCCGGCCGGTTCGTTGTGCCGTCTCCGCGAGCCGAGATGATGTATCAGCCCGAGACGTTTGGTCGAGGAAGCGGTGAGGTCGTCATTATCGAGTGATGGGGCAGAGGCGGGTGCGTAGACGTCATGCGCTGGACGTCGGTGTCACCTGCAGCAGCAGCCGGAAGACATCGCGGACGAACGCACCGTAGTCGCTCTTCATCCATGGAGTCCGCGACGCACGCTCCAGCCACGCGATCGCCGCGAGGTAGCCGGCCTCCGCCCGCCGGTGCGCGTCGACGAGCGACGCGCCCATCTCACCCAGCTGCTCCTTCAGGAACACCACGCGCTTCCGCTCCATCTCCGCAACCCGCTCCGCCACTGCGCGCTCGCGCCGTCCCCACGCGCGCACCTCGGCATCACTGAGACCTCCCGTGGGGCGCGCCAGCTGCCGGAAGAGCGAGCCGATGCGCTGCTCCGGCGTCGGCTGGGCCGCGGCCGCGCCCAGTGCGCTCTGCGCCGCCTCCTCCCACCGCTCCAGCACCGCCTCGAGCAGCGCCGGCCGATCCTTGAAGTGCCAGTAGAAGCTGCCCTTCGTCACACTCAGGTCGCGTGCGATCGCCTCCACGCGTACTGCTTCGACTCCGCCCTCGGACATGGCGGCGGCCGCCGCCCCGATCCACTCGTCGCGCCCGCTCATGCGCCTCCCATACGTGAACGTATGGGATCATAGGTACACCGCTGGAGGCGACTGCACAACGATCAGGAGCCGCTCTCCAGGCGGACGACGGTGGCGACATCCAGCGAATCCCGACCAACGCCCCATATGACGTTGCCTGCGCTCGCGCCATCGGTGAGACTCACGTGAGAGGGCCACTGAACGGTTCGCTGGAGGTTACCGCTCGTGTCGTATACATCGGCCCGCCGATCGCTGCCATCGGCCACTTCCAGCTCGACCCAGAGCCGCCCGTCCTGATCGAAGAAGAGGGCGCGGAGCGGTGCCTTGTGGGAGGGCACATCGAAGCCGAGCTGGCCGGGCCGTACGCCGAGTCGTTCGGCGAGCTGGATCCGGCGTTCCTCGCCTGCCGAGTCTTCACGTGTGCTGAGCGCCGGTCCCTGTGGCACGTCGCGCATAATGGTGCGGATGAGGGATCCATCGGCTGCGCGCCATTCAATTGCGTAGCGAGTGCTGAGAGCGTGGGCGTAATCGCCCGTCGGCGAATGGGCGGCAAGCTCGCTGGGGCCGTACGGCTGATAGGCAAACATTGTGGCGACGCCACCGGGGATCTCACGCTCCACCTTACGGACCGATGTGCTGTCGTCGGGGACCTTGTGGACCGCTGTTTCACTGACGATCGCACCGGTAGAGTCGAGGTGCATGCGCCACGTGCGCGTTACGCCCGCCGCGCGATCCGTACGGCTGCCGATGTCGATGAGATTCCCATCGCGATCGAATGTCAGCGGTGCCCAGCGGTTTGCATCGAAATGCGACATGCGAATCTGTGCCGCGTAGGAAACGCTGTCCGCATGCAGATCGAAAGCGCTGTAGCGCGAGTTGGCGCCGTCGCGCACCCAGAACCGGCCATCTTCATCGACCGCCGGGCAGCACGGGTCACGGAACTCTCCCGGTCCCTCGCCTGCACGGCCGAAGCTGAACAGGTGGCCGCCATCGGCGCCAAAGACACGCACAACGTTATTCATCCTGTCCACCACCGCGACGCGGGCATCGGTGAGGGGTGCGAGCCCCGCGACCTGGCCGAACTCGTACTCCGGAGACGTTACGTCGGCACCTCCGATCGTCTGCGTCACCACAAGCACATCGTGTGGAACCGCGGCGGTCCCGCGGTCGCCCTCGTCCGCCGGAGCGCACGCGGCGCACACGGTCGTGAGGAGAAGGAATCCTGCTGGAATCCGCGATACTGTGTTCATCCTGGCATCCTCGTGAGAATGACCCCCTGTTCGCGTGCGTCGCCCGGCGCTACGTTGCAAGAGACCGCCAGGGGTACCCCGTACCGGGGTTGAGAAAGTCCCTTGGAACCTGATCCGGTTCAGACCGGCGTAGGGAGGCGGCGGACCGTGGCCGTGGCACCAGCAGCTGGTGCTCTTCGCGCGTCGCCTCCACCGGAGGTGGCGCGCTTTTCCGTGCGTCGACCGCCGCGCCGGGTCATCGTAAACGCGCACGGGAAGGTCGCCATGCAGGGAAACGGCAGCAGCACCAGGACGTCTTCAGTCGCGCACGCACCCGCCGCGGCATCCTCCGCTCCGGCCACAATGGAGCAGGCCTTCCCCTCCTCATGCAAGGTCTACGTCGACGGCGCGCATGGCGTGCGCGTGCCTATGCGCGAGATCTCGCTGTCGGGCGGCGAGCCGCCGCTGCGCGTTTACGACACGAGCGGTCCGCAGGGATTCGACGCGACGGCCGGCCTGCCGAAGCTGCGGCGCGACTGGGTCGTCGGCCGGGGCGATGTCGAGCTTGTGCGCAACGCGTCCGGCGACACCGCTGTGCACACGGCCGGCAATGGCGCCACGCCGACGGACCTGCTCGCGAACGACGTCTATCGCGCGAAGCCCGGTGCCCGCGTGTCGCAGATGCATTACGCGCGGCGCGGCGAGATCACGCCGGAGATGGAATTCATCGCGCTGCGCGAAGGCTTCGACGTGGAACTCGTGCGCTCCGAGGTCGCGCGCGGCCGCGCGATCATACCCGCCAACATCAACCACCCGGAGCTCGAGCCGATGGTCATCGGCCGGGCGTTCAAGGTGAAGATCAACGCGAACATCGGGAACAGCGTCGTTAAGTCGTCGATCGATGACGAGGTGGAGAAGCTGCGCTGGGCGACGCTGTGGGGCGCCGATACAGTCATGGACCTGTCGACGGGCCGCGACATTCACGAGACACGGCAGTGGATCATCCGCAACTCGCCCGTACCGATCGGTACCGTCCCGATCTACCAGGCGCTCGAGAAGGT
>DATHUY010000170.1 GCA_035461765.1 Longimicrobiales bacterium | reverse complement strand
CTCACGGTATGGCCGTCGACGCGCTTCGGGATTCGAGCCAATGGTACGTATTCGGAGCGGCCATTGAAGACGGATGAGGATCTGGCGCATCTGGGCGAGGACAGCCACCTGTTCGGTAACGTGAACCTGTGGAGTGGTTCGCTCGACTTGCTGATCCGTCTGCGTCAGCCGAACGAGTCGTGGATCGGGAGCGAGATGCTGCCCTACCTGGCACTCGGTCTGGGCGGCAAGTGGATCAACCCGTCAGGCGACAGGGATTGCACGGACTCGGAAGGCGAGCAGTTCGACTGCAACCCGATCTTCCCGACGACGAACACGGCCGACATGCTGCTGTTCGACGAGGGTGCGAGTCTGATGGGTCTGGTCGGACTGGGTGCGGACTTCCGGCTTTCGCCGCGCAGTGCGCTCCGGCTCGAGATCAACGATCGCATGTACAAGCCGAAGTTCTACGCGGCCGAGGGCACAGCCCTGACCGCTTCGAACGATGAGAATCTCGGCAAGCTCGTGCATGAGATCGGTGCTCAGCTCGGTTTCCATCTCCTGTTCGGCGTGGCAGCGCCGCCGCCGGTGGCAGTAGCACCGCCGCCGCCGCCGCCCCCGCCGCCGCCGCCGCCGCCGCCGCCGCCGCCGCCGGCACGTGAGGAAGCGGTCACGATCTGCGTGATCGATCCGAGCGCTACCGGTGGAATCCGGATGCAGGCAGCGACGTATCGTGTGCAGCAGCGTGACACGATCGTGATGGTGAATGGAACGGCAACTCCGCTCGCGACGGTCGTCGGAACGGATGTAATGGTCGCCCGCAACGCAGGCTGGTACATGCGCGGCGAGCCCCTCACGGTCACGGTCAACCGCGAGACGCTGCGGTACCTGCCGTACCAGTCGGGCACGATCATCGAGCCGAGCCAGATCACGTACATCGGCAACGTGAACGGCTATCCGATCTATGCGGATCGCGATGAGGTTGCGGATGTGATCACGGCGATCAATACGGCCCGCGCCGGTGGGACTAATGTGGAGCTCGGAACCATTCTGGCCGGGAACGCCCAGATCCGTAACACGGTTCAGGGTGTCTCCTACCTCTATGTTCCGCTCGATCCGTACGGCTGCCGCTTCCAGCCGCTTGCGCTCCAGGAGGACGTGCGCAAGGGCGGTAAGTAAAGCCTGGACCCGGTCCGGCGTCGCTCACTGCGGCGCCCGGACCTGCCGGGTCTCTGGCCCGGCGACAGAAGTCGCGGAGTCCACATGGGCTCCGCGGCTTTTGTCGTTCAGGCCCCTCTCCACCCTGGAACCCGGGCCGGCGGGCTTGTCAGGGGTCGCCTCGCCCTACCCACCCAGCGCACTTCCGCGCCGTTCACGCGACGCGCGACCGGCCTTCCAGGCGCCGGGCGACGACCCCGAAACCCTGTAATGCCAACGACTTATCGACACTGGCAAGCTTCCTGCAACCCACCGCCCCGGTTCCATGCAGAGGGAACTCAGCGGCGGAGCACGCCGTGGCGGTACGATCACGCCCGGCAGGCACGCCAAACGGATTCAGGAGGAGAGAGACATGAGAAGTATAGGTAAGATTGCGATTACGGCGGCCGTACTGGTGCCGATGATCGCCGGTCCCGTCTCGGCGCAGAACTATCGCTGGGATGTGGGTGTGAACGGCGGCTATTCGTGGTACCGCGCCCTGCTCGATGGTGAAGAGCTGGGAACGCCGGATGATTCGGATATGGATGATGTGAAGTTCGAGTCCGGCCTGCTGCTGGGAACGCAGCTGGGTTTCTGGGCGCGGCCGAACATCGGGCTGCGGCTGAATGGCACGTATGCCGATCGTCCGCTCGTCCACGACAATACGGATGCGGAGCTGATCAGCAGCGTGAACCTGTGGAGCGGTTCACTGGACCTGCTGTGGCGGTTTGCTCAGCCGAACTCGGAGTGGATGGGCACAGAGGTGCTGCCGTACCTGGCTCTGGGTGCGGGCGCCAAGTGGATCAATCCGGCAGGCGATGAGTTCGCGTGCGTGGATGCGGATGGCGATGAAGTCTTCTGCGGGCCGTTCGACGTTGCGGGCGGCACGGTCACGGCCGGCCCGTTCGGTCTGCCGGAGCAGACGCGCTTCATGGGTCTGGTCGGACTCGGCACGGACGTGCGGCTCGCGCCGAACTTCGCGCTGCGTCTCGAGGTGAACGATCGTATCTACAAGCCGGAAGTCTATGCGCTCGATCCCGTCGACCTCTCGCTTGCGGATGAGTCGGTTGGCCAGACGGTGCATGAGATCTCCGGACAGGTCGGGCTGCACCTCCTCATGGGGCTGCAGCGCGCTGAGCGCGTGAGCGTCGTTCCCGCGCCCGCACCGCCGCCGGCGCCCGCGCCGACGCCTGTACCGGCGCCCGAGCCGGTCGAAGAGGCGGTCTCGGTCTGCGTCGTCGATCCGACAGTGCCGAGCGGCCTGCGGATGCAGAGCGCGTACTATCGCCCGGCTACGCGTGACACGGTCGTGATGATGAACGGTGCGCGCGTGCCGCTCAACAATGCCGTCGGTTCCGTGATGGTGGTGCGTGATGCGGACTGGTACGTCCGCGGCGAGCCGCTCGTCATGACGGTGGGCACCGAGCGTTTCGAGTGGGTGAGCTATCAGGGCGCTCGCTACATCGAGGCCAGCGACCTCGCCTATCTCGGCACGGTCAACGGCTACCCGGTCTATGCGGATCGTGATGAGGTCGCCGACATCGTCGACGCCCTCGCCGATGCACGCGCGGCGGAGCGCACGGCCGACCTCGGCCGTATCCTCGACGAGCGCGATGACCTGCGCGATGAGGTCAACGACGTCGAATTTCTGTACGTGCCCGTCGAGTCCACCGGCTGCGTCTTCCAGGCGCTTCAGCCGATGGCCCCGGTGCTCAAGGGCAAGTAGGACCTCCGTCCCGGCGGCGCGCAACCGCGCGTCGTCGACGGCTCCGTCGGAACACTCGCACCGGCGGACAGGGAGCCCGGACTCGCGTCCGGGCTTCTCTGCATCTCCGCCCCCCGTCCTCGAGCGCGGTGACGCGGCGCAGCATCGCTGGACACGCTCGAGAGCTCGATCGAGCACCTGACGAGCCAGGACGACACGACGTGTGCGCGACTTCGCAACGGGACGGCAATGCTTCCCAAACTTCGCGCGCCGCCTTAACCTTCCGCGATGATCAACGGCAGTCTCATCCTTGCCGGCCAGCTGCTCGGAACCGCGTTCGCGTGCGGTCTGAATCTGTACGCGACCATCGCACTGCTGGGGATCGCATCGCGCGTCGGCTGGATCACGAATCTGCCGCCCGGAATGACAGGCCTCGAGCACGGCCTGGTCATTGGCAGCGCGGCCGTGCTCTATCTCGTAGAGTTCGTCGTCGACCGCGTACCGCTCATCGACCACGCGTGGGAGGCGGTCCACACACTGATCCGGCCGGCCACGGCGGGACTCCTCGCGTGGCTCGCACTGAATGGCGCCCCTGCCTACCTCCAGCTCGGCGCCGCTGCCGCCGCCGCCGGCGTCGCCCTCGCCGCACACGGCTCCAAGGCGGGTCTGCGCCTGATCGTCAGCACCCGGGCGAGCGAAGCGCGACGACGCTCCTTCGTCCGCACTGCACTCAGCCTCCTCGAGGACCTCGCGGCCGTCGGTATCGCCATCGCTGCGCTTATCCACCCCGATATCGCAGTCGGCGTCATGGCCGCATCGGGAGCACTCCTGCTTCTTGGCGGCCCGCGCCTGTGGCGCGCCTCGACGCTCGGCCTGCGCGCCGTCCTCGCCCGCGCACGCGGCTTCTTCAATGGCCGCGGCTGGCGCTCACGCGACCAGCTGCCCCGCTCCATCCGTGCCGCCATACCCGTCGAAGCGCTCGGACGCAGCCCGGCCAGGGCCGCTCATGCCTCGATCTCCGGGATGCCACGCGTCGGCGAATACCGCAACGGCTGGCTCGTCTTCACGTGCGACGGCCCCATCTTCCTCTACCGGTCCTTCTTCCGCACCCGCTCCGTCCTCCTCCCGCGCTCACCCGACATCGAGCTCCGCAGAGGACTCGTAACCGACGCACTCGACATCGGCGGTGCCGCCAATGGCAACGGTAAGCCGCCACGCCGCTTCACCATTTTCCTGCTCAAGGACGGGCCGTCACCACAGGCCACTGTCGCCGAGCTCAACCACGATCCCTCATGAGCCTTCAGGAGTTCCGCGAGTTCCGCGAGCGCATGAACGAACGCATCCTCGCCACCGGAAATCTCGACATCAAACGCTTCTTCGCACTCGACTCGCGCGTCTACGAGGACGGCGCCCTGCCCGTCCGCACCAAGGAGCTGCTCGGCCTCGTCGCCTCCCTCGTCCTGCGCTGCGACGACTGCGTCTCCTACCATCTCGTGCGCTGCGCCGAGGAGGGGCTCTCTGACGAGGAGATCCTCGAGACCCTCAGCGTCGGCCTCATCGTCGGCGGCTCCATCGTCATCCCTCACCTGCGCCGCGCTGTCGCTACGCTCGAGGAGATCCGCACCGCCCAATCCCCTTGATCGCAGCCGTTTGCGCGACTTCCGGATGGCATTGACGGACCAGTTGAGCGGCGCCTGCCAACCACTGGTCCAATCGATGTTAAAATGTTGTTTTCGTCCATCACCCGGCCGATGTGCCTGTTATCTAATTTATTGCAGCAGCTAAATTTACCTGCGGTTGTCAGGCAGTTCGTATACAAGGGGGTTCCGCCGTTTCCGGCTTTCTTTTATATTGGGCGAGTCGCAATCTCGACCCTTTTTTGAGGAACTGCTTCGTGCCAGTTGAGCTTTGCACCAGCGAACGCGTTCCTCCGTTGAAGCAGCGGGCCTGACCGAGAGTCGGCCGGCTGCTTTTGATTTTTCACCCGGTCCCAGGATGCCCCGATCAATGTTCGCGAACTCCCGCGCCTTGGACTCTTTCGACCAATACCTGTTCGATGTCGAGAAGTACCCACTCATCGAGGATCCCCAGGAGGAACGTGAGCTGGCTCGCCGCGCGCGGGTCGGCGACAAGGAAGCCGCCGAGCGTCTGGTCACGGCGAATCTTCGTTTCGTTATCTCGTATGTGAAGAAGTATCAGGGACGCGGTCTGGGCCTGGCGGAGCTGGTGTGCATCGGCAACGAGGGTCTGCTGAAGGCCGTGAAGAAGTTCGATCCCGACAAGGGTGTGAAGTTCATTTCGTACGCGGTATGGTGGATCCGGCAGACGGTGCTGCAGGCGCTGGCGGAGCAGACGCGTTCGGTACGCATTCCGCTGAACCAGAATTCGAATCTGGTGAAGCTGTCGCGGACCGACACGGCGCTGACGCAGCTGCTCGGGCGGTCGCCGACGGATCAGGAGATCGCGGACGAGATGGGCGAGCCGGTGGAAACCGTGCGGGCTCTGCGCCGGGTGGCGGCGTCGGAGCTGTCGCTGGATGCACCGATCGACCGCGGTGATCGTGACAGCGCCTCCTTCGGCGAGCGTTTCGCCGGTGCGGAAGCGGAGGACATCGAGGAGACGGTCGAGTCGCAGGCACAGCGCGAGTTCCTCGATCGCATGTTCGAGAAGTACCTGACGGAGCGCGAGCGCAAGATTCTCTATCTGTATTATGGGCTGGATGACGGCGAGGAGCGGACGCTGGAGGAGATCGGCTCGCTTCTGGGCGTCACGCGCGAGCGGATCCGGCAGATCCGGAACCGGGCCTTCGAGAAGCTGCGCGAGAGTCCGGACGGTGAGGCACTCGCGACGTTCTGGAGTGCGAACTGACGTCAGCTGCGAATGAGGCAGTACATTCGGAAGGGGAGCGGGTGCGTCGGCACCGGCTCCCCTTCTGCTTGAGCGCAGTCGCAAC
The DNA here is from genome assembly GCA_035461765.1 of Longimicrobiales bacterium. Classification (GTDB taxonomy): domain Bacteria; phylum Gemmatimonadota; class Gemmatimonadetes; order Longimicrobiales; family RSA9; genus SH-MAG3. The sequence continues at coordinate 15,020 of DATHUY010000170.1, read as the reverse complement.
CAGCGCACGCGCCCGCCCCGGTCGCTGATGGCACGGGAACCGCGCCCGTGACCCGCTGTACGATCAGCCGTACCGGCATTACTCTCCTGCCGTGATTCCCCTGGCCTGGTCTTCGATGCTGCGAGTGTCTCATCGCGTGTTACTTGCGCTGGCTCTGCTGGTGCCAGGCGCGCCCTCGGCGGGGCAGGAGTCCGGGCCGACGGGCGACTGGAACTCTGCACGTGCGCTGGATCTCATGGAACGTGCGCGTGCCCGGCGCCTGCTCCCTCAGCAGGACACCACGCTGCGCAACTACACGGCGCGGGCGGAGGGCTTCGTCTACTTTTACCTGGACCGCCGCGACGACGAGGAGCGCACGCTCGTGAAGGTGGACCAGGTGGCGCTGGAGCTGTACTGGACGCCGCCGAACCGGACGAGCCAGCGCATTGTCGGCCTGCGTGACGTGAGCCGTCTGCCGAACCGGATGAACTACCATCTGGATCATCTGACGGTGGTACAGAACGGCTTCGGCGACATGATCCGGATGGGCGATGGCGACGAGGTGCGCGACGTCCCGCATCCGGCCGCACCCGGGTCCGAGTCGATATACGAGTTCCGACTGGCCGACTCGCTGACGTTGAGCCTGCCGAACGCAGCGCAGCCGATCCGCGTGTACGAGCTGGAAGTCCGGCCCCTGCGAAGCGACCGGCCGGCGCTGGTAGGATCAGTGTTCGTCGAGCGCTCGAGCGGCGACATCGTGCGCATGTCGTTCACGTTTACAGCCGTGTCGTATGTGGACCCGCGACTCGACTACATCAGCGTCTCGCTCGACAACGGTCTCTGGGAGGGTCGTTACTGGCTGCCGCACGAGCAGACGCTCCAGATCCGGCGACAGATTCCGGAGCTGGACTTCGCGGCCGGCGCGGTGATCCAGGGTCGTATGCGCATTTCCGATTACGTCTTCAACGACTCACTGCCGGGACGGCCGCCGGCGGTCGGCGTGACGGCCGTGCCACGGGCGGAGCGAGAGTTGTTCGAGTTCGAGCGCGAGATCTACGACGACCTGAACGCGGCCGGGCTGGAGCCGCCGCCGGACCTCGGTACGATTCGCCAGCGCGCGACGGAGCTGCTGGGTGCGAGCCGCCTGAGTGGCCTGCCCCGGATCCGCTTCGGGCTCGGGTCAGCGTCATCGGCGCTGCGGTACAACCGTGCCGAGGGAATCGCCGCGGGCATGGGGCTCGTGTATGCGCCCACCCGTACGTGGCGCCTCGATGTCGAAGGCGGTTACGCATTCGGTCCCGACCGCCCGTGGGCTGCGGTGCAGGCGACGTCCGAAGGTGGCACGTCCACGAGCGTCTCGGTCCGGGCCGCATATCGCGACATCCGCGATATCGGGATCGCGCCCGCTCTGCCCGGCGCCGTCAACACTCTGTCGGCGCTGTTCCTGGGGCGCGATTACACGGATCCGTATCACGTAAACGGCGCTCGTATCCGTCTGACGCGGCCGTTCGGCCGCAGTCTGAGGATGGACGTCGAGCTCGCGGGCGAGCGACACAGCAGCGCCGCACGCACACAGTCCGCCGCGCTGTTGAACGACGGCAGGGAGTTCCGGGCGGTGCGACCGATCGATGAGGGCGACCTGAGCTCCGCCGTGGTCACATTGCGCCGGCCCATGCCCGATGCGCGCGCCGATGACTGGTCGCTGGCGCTCGCCACGGAAGTGGGGGCATTCGCCGGGAGCTTCTACGTCCGCCCCACGATCGGCGCTGCGATCCGGCGCAGCAGTGCCGACCACCGCCGGGACGTCATGCTGACCGGCTCCGCCGGCGTGACGACGGCCGATGCCCCATCGCAGCGACTGTTCCTCCTGGGCGGGCAGGGTACGCTGCCGGGCTATTCGTTCCGCTCATTCGCCGGCACGCGCTATGCCCTCGTCGATGTACAGGCGAGCCAGACCGTGTTCGAGCCGTGGCTCCGCGTGCGGCTGGTAGGCAGCGTCGGTGCGACCGGCGGCCTGAGGCCTGACGACGTGACCGGCGAGAATGGCATACCCGCCTGGCAGGCATGGAACGCCCGGGGCACCGACGGAATGCGCACCAGCGCTGGTGGCGGAATATCCCTGTTCTGGGATGTGCTGCGCATGGACGCCGTGCGCGGCCTGAACGGTGGAGACTGGCGCTTGGTCCTGAGCTTCCACCCCGACTTCCGCGACATCGGCTAGTGTCGTGATAGCGGCGCCGCCCGCAGACGGCGCCGCCGCCGGCCTCAGACCGCCAGCTCCTCCTCTTCCTCCTCTTCCACGGCCGTTGTTCGTGCGCTCACCGGTCCCAGCATGACCAGCTCGCGGACGTGCACTTCCGCCGTCGGAATCGTTACACCGTTCTTCTCGAAGCTGTCATACTCCATACGCCCCTCGATGTAGACGCGGTCCCCCTTCCGCACGTAGTCCTCCGCGATCTGTGCGAGCCGGTCCCACAGCGTGAGTCGATGCCACTCCGTCCGCTCCTCCATACCGCCGTCGCGGGGGAAGCGCCGGCTTGTCGCCAGCGATACGTGCGCCACCTTCGTTCCCGTCGTGGTCGTCTGCACGTCCGGATCACGACCGACGTTGCCGACGAGGATTACCTTGTTCACTGAGCGACTCATGTTCGCGCCTCCTGGTGAGTGAAATGGACGGCGCGAATCTGCACTCGAAATCCGGGCGCATACATGGCTGGTTCGGCCATTTCATGCCGACGTCCGCCGAGCCCAGACGGCCAGAGCGCCAACCATGCGCGCGTCGCCCCGGCTTCAGATGCGGAAACCAGCATGCTTGACACACTGCGGCTCATCCCTTACGATTCGCCGACAATTGAATCGTGGTGATTTGCCGCCGCTTGCAGCCACGTAAAACAAATGCTAAAGAGCACTGCCCGGCGGCACAGGTCGCCCGGGCATTCTTCGTTCAGGGAGCCGTCATGATCCGCACAGCCCACACCATGTACATGCGCCACATGCTCATGCGCCGTTCTCCCGTGGGAGAAGCGGCCCGGCGCTGTCGTGTGCGAGTGCGGTAGAACCCGGCTCGAAACAGGAAGCGAAACCGGCCCTCTCCCAGCGAGAGGGCCGGTTTTTTTGTCACTGAACCCGAGGAAATCGCACATGTCCCGACCACAGACCGCAGCGGCAGTCCCGCGCACCGTCGACGCGTATCGAGTGACCGGCACGTCCCCCGGTGCCTCCGCCGGTGCCATCGCGATCGCTCAGCCGCCGCGCGCCATACCGGTGCCGCTCGATCGTCCTGTTTCACGCCGCACCCGCGATGCGGTCCATGTGCTGGGAGCGGGCGCGGTGGGATGTGCGCTGCTGCAGCGATTCCGGCGCGACCGCCGCCGTGTCATCGCGGTAACGGACTCGACCGCGACGCTCCACGACGCGTCCGGAATCGACATCGACACGGTTCTCGACTGGAAGCGTGCCGGCCGCTCCCTGAGCGACCATCCACATGCACTGACGATCTCCGGCCCTGCTGCGATCGAGCGAGTCGATGCAGACATCATTGCAGATGCCAGCTCGACCGATCTCGAGCGCAGCGGGTGGACGAACGCCCTGACCGCTGCGCTGGCGCGTGGCGCATGCGTCGCTGCTGCGGCCAAGGCGGCGTTGTGCGATGCGGGTGCAGAATGGCTGACGGGCGACTATCTCGCGCAGGTCGGCTGTAACGCCGTGCTCGGTGGCACCGGCCGCAGCTTCATCGCCGAGCTGCCCGATCTGCGCCAGCGTACGCAAACGCTGGCGATCGTCGGGAATGCCTCGACGACGACGATCCTGGAGGTGATCGAACAGGGCGGAACTCTCGACCAGGGCCTCGCCGAAGCACAGCGCGCCGGTTACCTGGAACCGGACCCGGCACTGGACCTGTGCGGTGCGGATGCCGCCGTGAAGCTCGCGATCGTCGCCGGGATCGTAACGGGCCGGCGCATCGATCCGCGCACGATTCCGTGCGATGATCTGCGCCTGCTCGACCCTCTCCTCATTCGCGCCCGTGTCCGGCGGAATGCCACTACACGCCTGGTGGGACGCATGGGCGACGCCGGCAGACTCCGCGTATCGTACGAGGAGATCTCCCGGGACTCGATACTGGCAGCGCCGCGAGGGCGTGTCATTTACGAATACCGACTCGCACGCGACGAGCGGCGCCTGCACATCGGCACGGGCCTGGGAGCAGACGCGACGGCCGGCGCACTCTGGACGGACATCCGCGCGCTGGCAGGCGCCGCACAGACGGCGGTGTCACGATGAGCACCGTGATCGCCACACAGCGGAGCACGACTGCCGGGATCGGGACACTCGATCTGGAGCACGGCGGCGCGATTGACGACGTCCGGCTGGCCTTCTCGATATACGGCGACAGTGCTGCGCCGCCCGTGCTCGTGCTCGGCGGCATTTCGGCCGGACGCCACCTGCTGGATTCGGGCGACCATACGAGAGCGGGCTGGTGGCCGGGCGTGGTGGGCACATCGCTGGCGCTCGACCCGCAGCAGTACTGCCTGATCGGAGTCGATTACGTCGGCGGTCGCGGTGAGTCGTCGCGCCCCGGACCCGGGGAGAGCTGGCCGGCGTTTTCGACGCGGGACCAGGCAGCCGCCATCAATGCACTGCTCGACTGCCTCGGCATTGACCGGCTCCACGCAGTGGTTGGCGCCTCGTACGGCGGCATGGTGGCGCTCGCGCTGGCCGAGCGATACGGCGCGCGCGTGCAGCGCCTGATCGCCCTCTGCGCAGCGCACCGGTCGAATCCGATGGCTGCCGCTCTCCGCTCCGTCCAGCGCCGCATCGTGCGCCTCGCCGTTGCATCGGGAACGCCGCAGCATGGAGTCGCCGTGGCACGCGCACTCGCAATGACCACCTATCGCACCCGCGAGGAGTTCGAAGAGCGGTTCCAGGGCGAAGTCCGGCTGGTGAACGGCGTCGCCCACTTCCCCGTCGACGCGTACCTGGATCATCACGGTCGCGAGTACGCATCCAGCTTCCCGGCAGAGTCGTTCCTGACGCTGTCGCAGTCGCTGGACCTGCACCGCATCGATCCGCGCCGCATTATGACCGACTGTACGCTGGTCGCTTTCGACTCGGACTCGCTCGTACCCGTGCGCGACATTCGTGCACTCGCTGATGGTCTGCCGCACGAGCCGACGCTGCGATGCATTGCGTCGCGCTTCGGTCATGACGGCTTCCTCAAGGAGACGCATGCGGTGTCGAGCGCGATTGCCGCAGCATTGCATCGTGAGACGTGCGCGATCCGCCCGGCATTGCCGGCGCGAGGCGCCCCGGACGGGCAGCCTGTCACGCACTACGCCACGCGCGCTTCGGGCTCCACCCGCGCGCCCGCAACCGGGGCAGCGCGTGCCGGCATCGGCACCGACACGCAGTATGGCGCTGTCATCCCGCCGATCCAGCTTTCAACCACATTCACGTTCGAGGACTTCGGCGCAAAGCGCGCGTACGACTATACGCGCTCGGGCAATCCGACGCGTGACCTGCTGGCGGGTGCGATTGCCGAGCTGGAGCGCGGGGCGGGCGGTATCGTGACACCTACGGGGATGGCCGCGATCGCCGTGACGCTCCAGCTGCTACGGCCCGGCGACCTGCTGCTCGCGGCGCACGACGGTTACGGCGGCACGTACCGTCTCCTCCAGGCGCTCGCACGGCGTCATTCGTTCGACGTCGAATTCGTCGACCTGACGAGTTCCGCGGCGGCAGCACTCATCCACGCGCGCAGGCCGCGAATGATATGGGTTGAAACACCGAGCAATCCGCTGCTCCGTATCAGTGATATCGCCGCCCTCGCGGCTGCCGCGCGCGCCGTGGGCGCCCTGTGCGTCGCTGACAACACCTTTCTCTCGCCCGCGCTCCAGACACCGATCGAGCTCGGCGCGGATATCGTGGTACATTCGACCACGAAATACCTGAACGGGCACAGCGATGTTGTGGGCGGTGCAATCGTCGCGTGTGATGTGGCCATTGCCGAAGAGCTCGGCTGGTGGGCGAACTGTACCGGCGCGACCGGGTCGCCATTCGACAGCTACCTCACGCTGCGCGGTCTGCGGACGCTGCATCCGCGCATGCGCGCACACCAGGAGAACGCAGCTGCCATCCTCGATGTGTTGCACGCGCACAGCGCCGTGCGAGCCGTGCACTACCCGGGTCTGCCGACCCATCCCGGCCACGAGACGGCCGTGCGACAGCAGCGCGGGTTCGGCGCCATGCTCAGCTTCGAGCTGCACGGCGGTGAGCCCGCGATCCGCCGTTTCATAGGCGGCCTCGAGCACTTCTCCCTGGCCGAGTCGCTGGGCGGTGTCGAGAGCCTGATCGCGCACCCCGCCACCATGACGCACGCCGCCATGGACGCGGCTGCCCGCCGCACCGCAGGCATCAGAGATGCGCTGCTGCGGCTCTCCGTCGGCATCGAGGATGTCAGCGACCTGCGGAGTGACATCTCCCGCGCGCTGGAGCGCGCCGCTGCGGGACCTTGCTGACTGAGCGCGTGCGCTACTTCAGGCGCACGCGCGCGACATGCGTCCCCGTCGCGTCCCGCATGGACAGGTAGACGACTCTGTCCCGACCGAAACCGACGAGGGAATAGTTCGGCGGCAGCTGGATCCGATTCACCAGGACACCGTCGCGGCTCACGATGTCGTAGATCGGACCACCGCGCACCGGCTGCATCGGATTCGTTCGGATCCACAGGTTGCCATCCTGATCGGCACGCGTCGCACCGACCGGCAGTGGAGGGCGGTAGTCCGGCAGCTGACTGGCCTCGACCACCTGGATCTGCCGCGGCTGCGGGGGCGGCGGCGCCACACCTCCGGCGACGATGGGTGGCATCGGTATGCACGATGGCCCGGCCGGTCGCGCCGGACTCTCTTCGGCTCGCTCCGAGCCCGGCGCGCGGGGCGCGACCGGCGCTCCGGGCATGGCGGGCTGCTCTCCGGGAGCGCACGCGAACACGTAGTTCTCCGGGAAGCCGACGCCCTTCGGCAGGATCCAGTCCTTCGGCAGACCCGGCGGCAGCGTGAAGTCCTCCGGCACCACGAAGTTCCTGGGATACGGCTGTCCGTACATGTTCGACCAGCGGATCATGGAGGCGATGAAGGACGTGGTGACGGACGTCTGTTGCGCCACGCGTACGGAATCAACCATCCGCTCCTTGTCGTCATCGGTCAGTCGCTGCCAGTCGAAGGGCAGCTTGGCCGAGCGCGTGACCGTGCCGTCCCGGGTGTCGACGTACTCGATGCTGTAATCCTGCGCACGCACGAACGCCACGACGCCGTCCGGCAGAACTGCCCAGTCGTCCGTGACGGGCAGCGGATAGATGATCTGCTGCATCGAGAAGCGGTTCTCGGCGCCCTGCACGATGCGGTACTCCTGCTTCGGTATCCGCACCGTCCCCAGCGTGTCCATCATGCGCGTGTCCAGATCGAACGCCACGACGAATGCAGAATCGGGCTGGGGCGGGAAGTATGGCACGTCGCGGGGCGGCGGCACAGCGGGAGGCGCCGGCCGCGCCGCGATGCGATAGACCAGCCGGCCACGAGCATCGATTCCGGGCACACCGAAGGACGGGATCAGTGCATAATTGATGTCCTCGACACGCCAGACAGAGCGTATGCGGACGAAGCGGTCCTGCGGATCGAACACAAGCATGGAATAGGAGCCGGGGTCGACGAACAGCACGGTGTCTGCACGATAGGTCAGGAGCGCCCCGCTGCGCGGCCCGTAGGCATTGGCGATTTCCGAGAGTGAGTCCAGCAGCACTTCCTGCACGGCCATCGTCGTGTCCATCAGCAGCAGGCGTCGCCCGGCGCCGTCGTTTACCAGGATGCGCCCGTCAGGGAGCTCATGCACGTGCGATACTGTTCGCAAGGCCTCCGTGGACACGGCCGATGCGGTCGTGATCTGCTGGATCGGCGGACCGACCCGCGGCGACAGGACACTGTCTGTCTGAGCCCGAAGCGCTACCGGCAACGCCAGCAGCGTCACGAGCCACGCGAGGAGGCGAATCGAATGTGTATTCATCGGCGAATTACCATCATGTCCATCGACTCGAAGAACACGGGCATTCCTCCGCCCATGAATGGAATGGATGACCCGCTGACGTACATCAGGTTGCCGTCCCGGATGAACTCGAGGTATCGCGGGTCGAGATAGTTGACGAGTCCGCTCGGCAGCTTCCGCCGCTGCTCCGACGTGAGCAGCTGCCGCACTGCGGTAGCCAGCTCGGCCAGCATGTCCACCTGGGTGCGGCGCGCACGTAGATACGTGGCGTACGCGGCGCCTTCATCGAAGTGGTCGGGCAGATCCGTGAAGCCACGGGCAACCGGCCGCCACAGAGAGTCCGTGCGGTATGTATAGCGCCGGTTCATGGCGGCGATGCTGTCCGCCTGTACCGTATTCAGCCGGAGCGAGTCCTGCTGTCGCAGGATCGTCGACATGGGGTTGGGCAGGCTCGCGCCCATCGCGCGGAACATCTGCTCGGGAAAGCGCTGGCCCGGCATAGTGCGACCGGAGCGCAGCTGCTGCGACAGCATCTGTCGCTCGCGGCTCGGCCCCAGGTCGAGACGCACGCTCGCAGTCAGGATCACCGGCTGCCGCAGCGTCATGAACTGCGGCCGCGTTGCCCCGAAGCGCTGGTTGACCTCGTACTGGTAGCGCTGGGTGGTGGCGTCGTAACCGCGCACATACAGCAGCGACTGATCGGGTGCGGCGCTCTGGCCCCACCCCTTCAGGTTGTCCGAGCCGTTCAACAGAAGATCCGCGCCGCCCAGCGGATTCGTCACGGAGAACGTCACCGACGCGCGCTGCGGCATCCGGAACTTCGCGCGGTCCAGCGTAATGCCGAGGGACGCATTGGAGCTCCACGGCCCGCGACAGCTGTTGCGGGCCGCTATCTGCCCCACCTGCTTCTCGAGGCACTCCCGGGTGGCCCCCGAGGCGTGCTCGAGCAGCTCGCTCATGCCCGATGCGACCGTTGGATCCGATGCCGACAATGGTGAGAACACGAAGGCGCGGTCGTTTGCATAGCCGTCGCCGTTGATGTCGCCAGCGACCATTGGCGTGAACGCGTTGCCGGACCGGAACGAACCGTTCCAGCTGACATCGACGGCATCGAAGAAGCGGTAGCGCAGCGAGTAGTTGATCTGATGCGGCCCCTGTGACGCTCGCGCCCACTCGATGGTCAACGGGTCGCCGGCCGTGCTGGAGAAGCCCGAGACCTGCTCCCTGATGTGAGAGTACGTGTATGCCAGGCTCCAGCCGAATCGGGTCGGCCCACGGGGGACGGGCGACAGCCGCAGACTCAGCTGCGCCGTGCGGGACTCGAGATCCGAACGCATCTCGGTCACCCGATTGAAGTCCTGCGATACGCGCGCGTCCCGCGACGCGATCGCGCCCGTTGCCGGCACGATGCTGCTGGTCGCCACGTAGACCGGGCGGCCATCATCGCCCAGATCGAAACGTCGGATCGCATCGAAGTTCAGGTCCAGCGAGCGCTGCTGGTTCAGATTCAGCGAGTAAGTACCCTCCACGTTGAGCGAGAACCGGCTGTCGATCACGCTTCCGCTCCACGACAGGTTGCTGCGTACGGTTCGCGTGGGCGCGTAATCGCTCGCGAACAGCGTCACGTTGGGAACGGTGCTCGAGAACACGGTACCGCTGGTTCCGTCGGCGCAGCGATCCGGCACTGTCGCTGGATCGTCGGCATAGCCGCTCCAGTCGGGCAGCGGCACGGCCGGACCGACGCAGTTGATGTACTGCGCGCCGCCTGGCAGACCTGTATTCGACAGCGCACCCCCGATCTGTCCCGAGCTGAGGTTGTTGGTGAACACGCCGATGCCGCCGCGGATCACCGCGCGCGGCCTGCGCGCCGCGCCCTCGAACATGTTGATTTCCTGCGCGCGGCCGACGGTCCATGAGAAGCCGATGCGCGGGCTGATCGAGACGGGCGCGGGGACGCGATCGTTGCGACGATCGAAGATCGTCTCGACAAGCGTGTTGTACGCGGGTGTTCTGGTGTACCGGCTGTAGTCGAGCCGCAGACCGTACTGGAGTTGCAGGTCGGGCGACCAGCGCCATGAGTCGCCCAGCGCCAGCGCCGTGCTCAGCTGACCGGTCGAGCGGCGCTCTTCGGTCAGCGTGCGCGTGAACGATGCCGGCCGTCCGGCCTCGAAGTCCTCCAGTGAGTTGAAGAAAAATGAACCCAGCAGGTTCGAAGCCTGCTCCTGCGTGTTGCCGCTGTAGCTCAGCTCCGATGTCAGCTTGATGCGGTGCCGGTTGTCATTGTCGAACCACGACAGGTTGTTCTGGAACGTCCCCGTGAGCGATGACGATGAGGATCCCATCCCCTGATTCCCGCCGAACGTCAGGGTCTGGACGCCGTTGCCGCCGTCATCCAGGTCGGAATTCACGCGCACGCGACCGCCCGGAAGTTCGAGGTACGGGTCCCCATAATTCCTGGACGTGTTGATGCCGGCAGATGTCTCGCTCAACACCATGCCCATGTAGGCGCTGTGAGTCGCCTGGACTCCACCGCCCCAGTTCGTGCGGTCGCCGGCCGCGGACTCGAGCGCGAGCCGGTCCGCGCCGACCGGCGACTGCCGCGACCAGTTGCCGTTGAGCGTGAGTCCGATAGACTGGCCGCTGGACGACGTGGGCGGGGAGAAATCGAAACTGGCGAACAGCGAGCCGTTGTCGCTCACCGCACTCGAGCGCGGCTCGCCCACCGCGGCGGGGATGCGATTCCCCTGGAGAATGTCGAGGAAGCGTGATACCGAGTCCATTGCAATGCCCGCGGTCTGAAGTCCGAGAGCGCTCGTGTTGAGAAGCGTGCCGTTGTCCCGCGACTGTCGGCCCAGCTGGTAGGACACGTTGTAGAATGCCTTGTTCATCCGGATGGGGCCGGAGGCCATGCCGCCAAGGGAGATGTTCGTGTAGTCGTTGCCGAGCGCGCGCGCCGCGTCATCCGTCCACTGGACCGGCGGGCCGGTCATGACCAGGCTCATGCCGCGACTCTGGAAGTTGGAACCCGGCCGCGACGTGACGTTGAAGTTGCCGGCGCTGAAACCGCCGCGCCCCACATCGAACGGCGATGTCGTCAGCGAGCTGGAAACTGCGGCGTCGCGCGGCAGGTTGCCGAGTCCGGCTTCCATGCCGTTGAGCGTGACGCTGTTCTGGTCAGGGTCGAGACCGAATACGGAAAACTGGTCCGCGCTGCCGTCCAGGCCCGGCACCAGTGTGACGCCCGGCAGGGAGGCGGCCATGGCGGCGATATTACCCTGGAGCTCGGACGGGAACATGTCCGACGTGATGGGCCGCTCCGTGCCGCTGACGTCCGGTACCTCCTGGTTACGGCTCACGCGCTGCTGCACCGCGACCGCGACCATGATGGAATCCAGCTGGACCGGCGACAGCCGCGCATCGGCTACGAGCACCGCCTCGTCGGCCAGCCGCTTGATCTGCATCTGGCGATACCCGTAGCCGACAATGGCATATCCCATCATGTAGTCGCCGGTGCCGCCCGGAAACACGATCTGGTAATTCCCCGCCTGGTTCGTATGCGCCTGACGCGTGACGTTGCCGGGAATGGATGTCGCCGTCACCCGCACCCCCATCAGCGGCTCACCTTCCACGCCTGTCACTCGCCCGCGGATGACGTCCGTCTGACCGGCGAGCGACGATGGCAGCAGAGTCACCAGCGCCACCGCACATTGCAGGAGTCTGCGTATGCTCATGATCGATTTTTGCGGACACGCTTCCGCGTTCCGGGCCTTTTGAGGGAATTCGGTTGCAACGGAGGGGCAGTCACCGCAGCCGGCCCCGGCTCCAGGGGCAGCCGGGTCGTGTCTACCTTATGTCGCGAACATTCCGGTGGCAAGGTTCATGTCGCGAACGGATATCCGCACCGGCCGCCGCGCCGTCACTTGCAGGAGAACCAGTCCCGGCCGACCCCCGTCACCACTTCCAGCGGGACCGTCAGCTCGAACGCACTTTCCATCAACCGCTCGATCAGCGCACGCGCCTCGTTGACCTGGTCCACCGGCGCCTCGAAGACCAGCTCGTCGTGCACCTGCAGCAGCATGCGGATGCCCGTGCCCGCGATCTCGCGGTGTATCGCAATCATCGCGAGCTTGATGATGTCCGCCGCACTGCCCTGCACGGGTGCGTTCGTGGCCGCCCGCTCCCCGAACTGGCGTATGTTGTAGTTGCGGCTGTTGATCTCGGGGATGTAGCGCCGCCGCCCCGAGATCGTCTCTACATAACCACACGCACGCGCCTTCTCGATCTGCTCATCCAGGTACTTCCGGACGCCGGGAAAGCGCACGAAGTAGTTCTCGATGAACTCCTTCGCTTCGCCGACCGGAATGCCGAGGTTCTGCGACAGTGCGAACGCACCCTGGCCGTACAGCGTTGCGAAATTGACCGTCTTGGCAGCCGCGCGCATCTCGCCCGTCACCTGGTCGGGCGAGGTGCCGAATATGATCCCGGCAGTCTGCCTGTGAATGTCCGCACCGCTACGGAACGCTTCCACGAACGCCGGGTCGCCGGAGAAATGGGCGAGGATCCGCAGCTCGATCTGTGAATAGTCTGCGGTCACGAACATGAAGCCGTCGTCGGGGATGAATCCCTTGCGGATCTCCGCTCCCTGCTCGGTGCGTATCGGTATGTTCTGGAGGTTCGGATCGCTGGACGACAGCCGCCCGGTCGCCGCGACGGCCTGCCGGAAGCTGCTGTGGATGCGCTTCGTGCGCGGGTTGATGAGCTGCGGCAGCGCATCGACATATGTGCCCTTCAGCTTGTCGATCTGACGGAACTCCATCAGCAGACGCGGCAGCTCGTGCCCCTGCGTCGCAAGCTCTTCCAGCACGCTCGCATCGGTCGACGGCCCCGTCTTCGTCTTCCTCAGCACGGGGAGCTGGAGTCGCTCGAAGAGGATCGTGCGCAGCTGCGGTGTCGAGTTGATGTTGAATTCCTCACCCGCCAGCTTCCAGATCTCCTGCTGGATCAGGTCGAGATCACGCGCGAGCCGGCGAGCGGTCTCGGCGAAGAACGCCGTGTCTATGCGGATGCCCTGCCACTCCATCGCGGCCAGCACGTCGATCAGCGGCAGCTCGATGTCGCGGCACAATGCCGCCAGCTCGAAGCGATCCAGCTCCTCCTCGAGCACGGGCCGCAGCCGGAGCGCGACGTCCGCCCGCCCCGCGGAATACGGAGTCACGCGGTCCAGGTCACACTCCTCGATGGCTTTGACATCGCGACCGCGGCCGCATAGATCATCGCGCGTCTGGAGTGTCACGCCGAAATGCTGTAGCGCGAGCGCGTCGAGGTCGTGGTCACGCCGGCCCGGATCCAGCACGTACGATGCGATCATCGCGTCGAACGCGATCCCGCGCAGTGTGACTCCCTCCTGCCGCAGACAGAGCATGTCCTGCTTCAGGTCGTGGCCGACCTTCGCGATCGCTGCGTCCTCCAGTACCTCCACGAGCGGCTTCATGCGCGCATCGTCGAGTGCCGGCAGGTTGCGCACGCCGATGCCCTCCAGCGCCAGCATCCCCGGCGTCCGATGCCGCAGCGGCAGATACCAGGAATGACCATCCTCGGTCGCCAGGGCGATCCCCACGATCTCACCGCGCATCGCGAACGGACTCGAGTTCTCTACGCGCAGTGAGATGAAGCCCGCTGCGCGCGCGGCCGCCGCGATATCGCTCACCTGCTCGATCGTGTCCGCGACCTCGTAGTGCGCATCCAGCTTCTTTTCCGGCGGCGGCTCGTCCGTGCCGAAGTCCTTGACCAGCGTGTGGAACTCGAGCTCGAGGAAGAGGTCGCGGAGTCTCGCGCGGTCGGGCGCCTCCACGCGCAGCGCGTCCATCTCCAGCTCGATGGGAAGATCGTCGATGATCGTGACGAGTGTCTTCGACATCCTGATGTCGTCCGCGGACGCGATCAGCGACTCACGCGCCCGCTTGTTCGATACCTCGCCGGCATGCGCAATGATGTTCTCCACCGGGCCGTACTTCTCGATCAGCTGAATGGCGGTCTTCGGACCGATGCCCTTTGCACCCGGAATGTTGTCCGACGAATCGCCGATCAGCGCGAGATAATCGACCACGTGCTCCGGTGGGACGCCGAGCCGGTCACCGGCGTTGCCGAGGTCCACCCACTCCTCATCGACACCTGCGCTGCCGCCACGTCCCGGGTTCAACAGGCAGATGTGATCGCCGATCAGCTGGTAGAAGTCCTTGTCCCCCGAGACGATCACAGCTTCGAGCCCGGCCGCGGCAGCCCGTTTGGCGAGCGTACCGATCACATCGTCCGCCTCATGATCCGGCAGCGCCAGCACAGGGATGTTGAAGGCTTTGATGATCTCACGGATCTTGGGCAGCGACCACTCCAGATCCGTGGGCATCTTGTCGCGCGTCGCCTTGTACGCCGGGTAGATCTCCGTCCGCTTGCTGTTGCCAGCGTCCAGAACCACCCCGAGATAGTCGGGCTGAAGCTCGTCGCGTACCTTGATCAGGAAGCGTGTAAAGCCGAATGCCGCCGACGTGTTCTCGCCCTTCGTCGTCAGCAGCGGCCGCTGGATCATCGCGAAGAACGCTCGGTAGATGAGCGCGTACCCGTCGATCAGAAACAGTCGTGGCCGGGTCTTGTCCGGCGTCTGCACCATCGGTCCTTCCGCGTTCCGGGTTCAGCCGGTAGCATACTGCGACCGCGGGCCGGGCACCACCGACCGACCGCAGCGCCGCAGACCGCGGCGGGACGCGATCGACACGCACGCCCGCAAAGAACGAGAGGCCCCGCCAGAACTGGCGGGGCCTCTCTTCGTTCAACGGATGCCGGTGCGATTCGATTGACGCCGCAGCGTCAATTCAGGGCTCGGATGGACGGTTCACGTTCGCGGCCTGCAATCCCTTGTCCGTCTGCTTGATCTCGAACTCGACCTCCTCGCCTTCAGCGAGCGTCTTGAACCCCTCCATCGAGATCGCAGAGAAGTGGACGAATACGTCCTC
>DATHUY010000169.1 GCA_035461765.1 Longimicrobiales bacterium | reverse complement strand
TCCACCATCCGCGCCAGCGCACGGTACAGCGTGCCCACGTCCGGCACCGCCGTCTCGCCGCGACCCTCCGCGTCCTGGATGATGCCGTAGCCGTGGCGCTCACCGACCGCCAGACTGAGCAGGATGTGGAACTCCACCGGCCGCAGCGGCAGGTACCTCTCGGGGCCTCGTTTCGTGTCCATGACGTTGAGGCGCTTTCGCAAAGGGGGAGACTATGTGAGCGGCAAGTATGCGTTCATACATATATGCGCTACGCATATATAGCAACGGCGACGAGCCCACACCTCCTGGGAGAAGTGCGACCCGTACCTATCCGGCTCTGTCTGCGCTTATTCCTTGTGGAAAGCGACTTTTGGGGAGCGGTGCGGGCGGCGCCGACATGAAACTTCGCGGAAGCAATGAGGTCGACGCGAGGGTGACGGAGTTGGGACAGCAGTCCCCCAAAAACGCCGTAAGTCGTTGGCGGACAACGGCTGACGGCGTTCATGGTCGCAGTAGGACTCGAACCTACGACCTCACGGATGTGAACCGTGCGCTCTAACCAGCTGAGCTATGCGACCGACGGAGAGCGCACCTCACTCCCCTTCCAGAAATACCCCCACGGGGAATCGAACCCCGGTTTTCGCGCTGAGAACGCGACGTCCTGGGCCACTAGACGATGGGGGCCAAGACACTCACCGAGTACCTCCGGCGAGCCGTTAAATCTACCAATACGGCAGGTCGGGTCAAGCCCCGGACCCCAACCCGCCGGACGCACGCCGTTCGTTGCGCGGCCGCATCGCCGCGAGTGCACTCCCGTGGTGTACGCGCGACACGTACCACGGCTATCTGCTTGCGCTCCCACTACTTGACGCTGCACGCGTTTCGGCCCATCTATTGTATACGTCTTCAGGCGTATCCAACCCTCGTTTCCACAACACGAACGTTCCCGGACGAATCCGGCATCCACGCCGCTGTCCGGGCTGGCCGCGAAGGAGCGAGCCATCCGCCGACCGACTTTCGAGTTCGGACGCTGCCGGAGCCTACTGTATCTGTCCCTGGTTCCCGCGTTCCTGCTCACACTGGAGAGCACCCGGGCCGCAGCACAGCAGCCGCAGCGCAGACCGGCACCCTGGAGTGGCAGCGCCACGCCGCCGGTCTCGATCATCGGTCTGGATGATGCCCGCCCGTTCATGCCACTGGAGCTGAGCCGCGCTTGGCTCGGCAAGGTGGAGTCCGTACGCGTGCGCCGTGACCAGCTGGCGGCGGAGGGGCGGCTCTACGGTGTAGCCCCCGAAACACTTGCGGAGCAGGGCGCCGCGCTGAGCGGCCGTCTTCGTATCCCCGTGATTCCCGTCCATTACTCGGACGTCGCCATTCCCTTCCATGTGCAGGATCTCGATCGACGTCTGTTCGGTGAGTCCCGCGGCGATACGGTTTCGTTTTCCGATTACTGGACGGAGGTTTCCGGCGGTCTGCTGCAGGCGGACGGCGCGGTGGCGCCGTGGGTGACGTTGTCGAAGCCGGCGCGTCATTACCTGTCGTCTGAGGAGCACGCCTGGTCGAGCTTCGGCCGCATCAACGAGCTGCGTCAGGAGGCTCTCACCGCCACGCTGGGCCGGCTCGACTTCGCGCAGTTCGACAACGACGGCCCCGACGGCGTGCCGAACTCGGGCGACGACGACGGCTTCGTGGATTTCGTCGCGATTGTGTACGCTGTCACGTGCCCCGGTGACGGCCGCGCGGGCGGCATCTGGCCGCATCGCGCCGCGATGCCGCCGTTCACGACGCAGTCGATCGGCGCGAGCGGTGAGCCGATCCGGATTGCGGACTACGTGGTGCTGCCGGTGCTGGATCCGACGACGTGCGGCCCGATGCGCATTGGTGTGCTCGCGCACGAGACCGGTCACGCGCTCGGTCTGCCCGACCTCTACGACTACGACGGCTCATCGCAGGGGATCGGCGCATGGGGCCTCATGGGCACCGGCAGCCACGCCACCGAGCACTCCCCGGCGCATCCCGGCGCGTGGGAGAAGGAGCAGCTGGGCTGGGTCACCGTCGAGTCGGTGACCGGCGCAGATTCGGCGATCACCCTGCCGCCCGTGCAGGAGAGCCGAACGGTCTATCGGGTGCAGGGCAGCGGCAGCGAGTACCTGTTGCTCGAGAACCGTCAGCGCATCGGCTCTGACCAGTTCCTCGCGGGCGAGGGGCTCCTCGTGTGGAGCATCGATCCGGAGCGCGCAGAGCTCGGCGCGTGGAACAGCGACGAGCGGCGCTCGGCGGTCGGCATCCTCGAGGCGGACGGCGAGGGCGATCTCGCGCGCGGACGTCGCGCTGATTCGGGCGATACATACCCGGGCCGTACCGGCAGGAAGGCATTCACCACACCTCTGGCCGGCGGCGTGCGCCTCACGGACATCACGGTCGAAGACCAGATACTGACAGCGAGCCTCGCCACGGGTGTTCATCACCGCGCGCTCGTCGCATCGCCCGAAGTACTCCGCATCACTGCGCTCGCGGGCAGCAGTCCCGTGCATCAGCGCATCAGTGTACGGCCCACTGCCGACGCGGTCGACTGGACGCCCGTCGCCACTGCCGGCTGGCTCGAGATGCAGCGCGATGACGATGCGCTCGTGGTCACTGCCGATCCCGATGGTCTCGTCGCCGGTACCTATACCGAGACAATCGACATCCGCGACGCAGGCCGCAACACTCTAGCCCGCGTGATCGTCAGCTTCTACGTGGCTGCGCCAGGTGTCGGTCAGATCATTGCCACCGAGCTGCCCTGGAGCTGGGGCGTCGCGGTGAACAACGGGCGGATCCTTCAGGCGAGCTACGGCTGGGACCAGCTCGGGCTGCGGCCGCGACCGCGCGTGCTCTCGCAGTCGGAAGGCTCATCGCATCCGCAGACGCTCGCGCGCCTCGCCGCGGACGCACTCTATGCGCCCATCGTCGATCAGCGCGATGGTGCCACGTTCGTGCTCGCACGCGCGCGCGACGGCAATTACCTGTACGCACTCCGCGGGGATGGCGCGGCGCAGATCATTGCATCACGTATTGGCGAAGACCCTGCATACGGCGCTGCCGTGCTGCCCGATGGCAGCATTGCGGTCGCGGAATGGAATGGCACGATCAGTCACGTGCAGCGCGACGGTACCGTGCACGAGTGGATGAACGTCGGCTACAACATCTACCAGATCGCGTCGGACGATTATGGCAACGTGTTCGCTGCGACGTACGGCGGCGATGTGCTGCGGGTGTCGGCGGACGGCGATCGCAGAGTGATCCCGACAGGTTTCGGTCCGGGCAGACTCGTCGCTGTTGCCACGACGCCGTCCGGTGCAGTGCTCGCCGCCGAGCGCGGCGGCCAGGGGCGCATCCTGCGCATCGATCCGGATGGCACGAGCGAGGTCGTCTACTGGAGCCCGGGCGCTCGCTTCTACGGTCTGGCCGTGGACGACGGATTTCTGTTCGCGCTCGACCTCACATACCGCCAGCTGCTGCGCATTCCGCTGCCGACATCACGATCGGTGTTCGCGGGCAGGGACTGAGCCGCACCCGCCTTTGCCTCACTGCCGCATGTAGAGCAGGAACAAGGCGCCCACAGCCCAGCAGTAGTACGCGAACGTGTAGAAGTTCTGGCGTTTGAGCAGTGCCACGAAGAGACTGATCGCGAGGATGCCGGCAACGCCCGCCGCGATCCCGCCGACCAGCAGTGGCACCACGCCCACGCCCATCCCTTCCGTGCCGATGTCCGGCACCTTGAGCACGGCCGCGCCCAGGATCGCCGGGATCGACATCAGGAACGAGAACTCCGCCGCGGCGACGGGATCTATGCGCCGCCACATGCCTGTGAGGACCGTACTGCCCGAGCGCGAGATGCCGGGCAGTATTGCGACCGACTGCGCAATGCCCATCAGCAGAGCGCCGCCCCACGTCGGTTCCTGCCGCCATTCTGTTGACGCAGTCACGCGCGACACGGCCATGATCGTCCCCTCGACGGCGAGCACCGCGAGGAACGGCACGATGGTCCCCGCCAGCAGCGATATCGCTGCGGCCACGAGTATCGGCATCCAGTCGAGCGGAAAGGGACGACGTGCATCGGCGCGCACCCAGCGGCTGCTCCACACGAAGCTGCCCGTGACGAGGATCATGGTCCCCGCGAACACCGGATCGTCGAAGCGCGCTTCGAACCAGTCCTCGAGTGTGAAGCCGACGATTGCGGCGGGTATCGTCGCAAGCACCAGCTTCATCACGTAAGGCCACGTGCTCTCTTCCTCCAGCCCGCAGCATCCGCGGATCAGCGTCCAGATGCGCAGACGGTAGACGAACAGCACCGACACGAGTGTCGCGACGTGCACGGCGACTTCGAACAGGATACCGGGTATTTCCAGACCCAGCACTGCACCCCCCATGACGAGGTGACCGGAGCTCGACACCGGAAAGAATTCCGTGAGCCCCTGAATCACCCCGAGCACCGCCGCTTCCCACCAGCTCATCTGCTGTCTCCCGTTTCCTGCATCCGCGCAACGACACTCCACGCGAGGAGCGGCACCATGATCTCGTGATGTCCCGTGATCTGGTAGCCCTTCCCGCCGCCCGTCCGCACGGGCCGCTCGACCACGTTCACACGCGGCCGGTAGTGCCGGATCATATCGAAGTCGGCCGCGGTGAATGCACGAGGCGCGCCGTCGTGAATGTTGCGGGAGATGGTGAGTGCCTTGAGGAAGACCTCGGGCATGATGACGGCCGAGCCGACGTTCAGCACGACGCCACCCTCGAGCCGTGGCAGATGGCCGGCGAGACGTCGGAAATCGGTCATGCTGGTCGCGCCAATGGCCGCACCGTCGGCGGCGGGATGCTGATGGATGATCTCGGCACCGATCGCTGCGTGCGCCGTAAAGCCGACGCCGAGCCGGCGCGCGTTCAGCAGCAGCGAGAGCTCGGGATTGGCAAGCTCGGGCGCGTCCTCGAGCGCGATCGCGAGCGACTCGGCCATGCCGAGGCCGCGCTCGTGACCGCGACGGATCGCTTCGTTCATCTCGCGACCCGTCTCCTCCGCCATACCGAAGCTGCCATCCTTCAGCCCGGCCTCCACGTCCTCGCTCGTGCCGCCCCACCGGGTGACTTCATAGTCGTGGATTACCGCAGAACCGTTCGTCGCGAAGTGTGTGATGACGCCGCGCCGCGCGAGATCGAGCAACACGGGCGCGAGGCCGGTCTTCACGACGTGGCCGCCCAGCATGCACACGACGCCCCGCTTCTGTCGCGCCGCATCGACGAGTGCATCGACGACGGCCAGGAAGCTCTGCGCCTCGAGTATGTGCGGGAGTGAGCTCAGGAATGCGGCGAAATCGGTACGGTCGCCGGGCGGCTGCGCGAAGTCCGTCGCGCTGACCTTGTTCGGCCGAAGCGACAACGGCACCGTCCGGATCTTACTCGGATCGATGCCGTCGCTCACGTTCGTGCTCTGCTCTGCAACATCACCTCGCGCCCGCGAGCTTCTCGCCCGGCGCGTACTTCTCCAGTTGCAGCTGCATCGTGCCGATCGACATGCGCGTCTTGATCAGCACGATCAGGCGACGCTCGTCATCGGTGAAGTAGACCTCGGCCCGCCCGCCATCGCCGAACAGCCCGCTAGTGCGGATCAGCGGCTGCACGACCACGGTGTCGAACGTGCCTGCGGGCACTTTTACACGCTCCCGACGCAGCACCTTCAGCACGACGGGATTACCCTCCGGCTTGTAGTACCGCCGAAACTCGTACGTCTGTCCGACTTCGAACGGCAGCGTGCGCGCCCAGTAGAGGAACGACACGTCGTCGAGTGGCATTTCCGTCGCGAGCTCGCCCTCGCGGACCTGCTCGACCATCCGCCATACGCCGTCCGCCGGATAAAAGTCCAGCGTCCGCAGCCGATCGTACGTCGTCTGATTGATTACCTGCTTGAAGCGATGGGCATAGAGTCGCTGCACGTCGAGCCACGACTCCTGGAGGTCGTCCATGCTCCAGCCGAGCGCTCCACCCTTCATGCGGAAGCTGAGATGGTACGACTCGCGGCCGCGAATGTCCTCGACCCCGACCACCTCGGTCGACGCGTTACCGCGCTTGCCGAGGATGCCGTACGTGATGCGGTAGTCCAGGCGCTCGCCGGGGCCGAACGGGACCCGCGCAACTGCATTCCGCGACGCCGGCGTCGACGCGTGGTTCTGCGCTTCGACTCCCGGCACCACGGCGGCCAGCAGCAGAGCGGTTGCGATGATCCTCATGCTCACTCCTTCAGTCGTTCTCTGCGCGGGCGACAGGCTCCGGAGTCGACCGCTCGGACGCACTTCCCGATTCGGCACGCTGCCGGTCCGCTGCGCCAGCGGACGGACGTTCCGTCGCGGCTCGGTCCGACGCATCGGGCGATTCGCCATCGTTCCCGCCCGTCCCTGCATCACCGGTGCCTTCCCCGTCCACGCCACCCTCAGGACGCGGCTTCCGTCGACCTCGGCCGCCCCGCCGGCCGCCGCGCCGACGGCGCTTCTTCGGGCCGGTCGAGGACTCCCCCTCGGGACCGGTCGAGTCACCCTCCGTGGCGCCCTCGGTGCTGCCGGCCCGCGCCTCGGAGCCGGACCCCTGTACACCAGCGGGTTCGCCGTTACTGCCTGACTCCGGCAGACCGTCCTGCGCTGCGTTCTGATCCTGCGCGCCCCCGGAGCGTCCCTGCCCGCCGCGCTTGCGGCGGCGGCGCTTCCGCTTCGGCGGTGCGGCCGCGTCCGGGCTTACTGCGCCCTCCGCCGCCTGCTCCGCGCGCACATCCTGCTCTTCCGGCGCCGCAGCAGCCACCGGATCCCGCGGCTGACGACGCCTGCCCTCCGGCTGCCGTGATCGTGCCTGGTCGCGGCCCTCGTCGCTCTTCTGCTTCGTGCGACCCTCCGCCTGGGCCGGGCGCTCGCGGCGCGGGCGGGTCTCGCCCGCTTCGGCGCGACTGCGGCCGGCCCCGTTCCCCTGCGCACGGGCACGCCCGTTCTGATCGCGTCGGGAGCCGCCGGACTGGCGCGTGCGCGAGCCGTTCGTGCGTGACGGCGCTCCGCGTGCCTGAATGCTCTGCGGCGTAATGGCCGCCCTCTCCCGGCTCCGACTCGCCGTCAGTGCAATCCGGTCCAGCTCTTCTACACCCACCAGGCCCGGGGGCTCCGCGCCGGAGGCCATCATCCGGACCTGCATCGCCGAGCCGAACGGCTTCTCACGCCGCGGACGCTGCAGGCGGTCGGGCCTGTCGTCGACATCGACCACGTCCACGCGGCGGGCATGTGGCTGCACCGCGCGCAGAAGCTCCGCATGGCCAGCCCAGCCGTCGTGCCGCACCAGGCGCGCTGCACCACGCTCCTCGATCGCCCGCTTCACCGCATACAGACGATAGGCGCGGAAACCCTCGAACGGCGTCATCACGCCCTCCGGCCACTTCTGCCGCCGCATGAAGAACTTCGCGAGCGAACGCGCGAACTTCCGGGCCCGCGTATCCTTCGACGTGCTGACCTTGTTGCCGACCGCTACATCGGCCCCCGCCTCCAGCCGCTTCACCAGCGGCACCAGGTCGTCAGGCTCCTCCGAGAAATCCGCCTGCAGCGTCACGATCGCATCGCGCTTCGGATACTCGGATCGTCGCACCGCTTCGCGCAGCAGCATCTCCAGGCTCGCGGCGCTGCCCTGTCGCGTCTCGCTCCGGATCACCGTCAGCGGCAGCACGCGCGTGTACGGCTCGAGTACTTCCGGCGTCTTGTCCGTAGACCCGTCGTCCGCCACCAGCAGCTGGTAGTCACGCGGGAAATCCGCGAACACCTGCCTGATCTTCCAGAGAACGACGCCGACCGTCTGCTGCTCGTTGTGTGTGGGTATGCAGATGTAAATCAAACGAAGCCCTTACGTTCGTGTACTGGTCCTGCCACGATGGGAAGCTAGGCCCTCCACCCGGGCGGGCAAAGGCCTGTACCCCGAAATCATACCTCCGGCAGCGCCTCCGGTTCCTCCACCCGCATCCCGGGCGGTGGCTCGCGCCAGCGGCGGTGCTGCCAGACGTACTGGTCCGGATTCGCCCGGACCGCCGCCTCCAGCCGCCGCGTGTATACCCGCGTCAGCCGCAGGACGTCGGCGTCCATGTCGCCGGTCCGCTCCACCTCGATCGGCTCGAGCGTGATCTCGTACGTCCCGTCCGCCAGCCGCAGCGGGATCGACAGGAACATGGTCGCATCCGTCCGCAGCGCCATGAGAGCCGGACCGCGGTAAGTCGACGCCAGCCTGCCGAAAAACGGCACCCAGAGGCCGGCACGGCCGGCATGCTGGTCCGCGGCGAACGCAACGGCGCGCCCGGACCTCAGTGCATGCAGCGCCTGCCGCGTAGCCCGCTGGAAGTCGATCACGCCGACACCGAGCCGTTCACGCGCCGACAGTATCCTTTCATAGAAGAGTGGATTGGCGGATCGCTTCGCGATGACATCGACCGCATAGCCGCGCGCGGCCATCATCGCCGCGCCGATCTCCCAGTTGCCCAGGTGCCCGGCCACCACCACGATGCCCTTGCCGCGCGCGAACGCGGCCTGCGCGGCCGCCTCGTTGACAGTGCGGGTGCGCGCGATCAGATCCGCGCGCGACATGCTCGCCAGCCGCAGCATCATCATGGTCTCGCGACCGAGATGCTCGTACGAGGCGCGTGCGATCCGCTCGATCCATGCCGCGCCCGCGTCCGGAAACGCGATACGCAGGTTGGCGTGCACCACATCGCGCTTGATGCCGAGCGGGTATCCCATTCGGCCGAGCGCCGCACCCATCGCCGCCGCGCGTTCATCGCTCAGGCGCTCGCTGCCGCCGAGCACCGCACGGAACGCAGCGTATTCCACGCGATGGCGGAAGCGCACGCGGTCGCGCGCCAGCAGTTCACGAGCGGTCTCGTCCCTCACCGCGCGTCGCCCTCACCGCCGTGCATCCGATCCAATCTACCAGCGTGCGGCCGATCCAGCGCCGCAGCAGCGCCATGCTCCGATCGGAGCGCACGCTCCACCTTCTCGATCACGGCGCGCGGCTCGATCGTCTCCATGCGGCCCAGCTTCGGCGTGAAATTCGACGGGTCCGGCCCTTCGCCCGGCTCCGTGTACGCATCGATCCACAGATCCTCGAATGCACGGTACGGCCCCACCCTCCAGGGGTTCGTATGGCCGAACAGACCGACGACCGGCGTGCCGACCGCACGCGCGATATGCAGCGGGCCCGTATCGGGCGCGACCGCCGCCGCACACGCATCCAGGATCCAGATCAGGCGGCGCACGCCGTCGCCCATCATCCAGAGCGGTTGCTGCGATGCTTCGGCTTCGATGATACGAGCCGCTTCGACCTCGCGGTCGCCGGGACCGCCCACCAGTACCGCGCGTGCACCCAGATCAATCTCGATGGCGTCCACGACATCCACATACCGTTCCGCGGGCCAGTCCTTCTTCACATTGGCCGACGCCGGTACCAGCGCCACCGCGCGCCGTCCGCCAAGCTGATCGACGAACCGCGCCTGCTGCTCGCGCTCGGCCGCTGTGATCTCGAGCCGCCACTCGAGCGGGTACGGATCCACGCCGAGCACCTCGACGAACTCCAGAAACATGTCCTGCGTGTGTCGGCGCGGCCGTGCGGGCAGGTGCCGGTTCCCGGCGAGCCACACGCCATCGCGCGCACGGTCGCGCCCGAACGTCCAGCGCTCCGGTGCACGCGAAAAGAGCGTCGGAAAGATGCTCTTGAAGTAGATGTTGAAGTTGATGGCCAGATCGAACCGCTCACGGGCCATGCGTCGTCGCAGGTCGCGCACGCCTGCCACCCCGCGCTTCTTCTCGTAGACGATGACCTGGTCCAGCGACGGGTGAGGCTGGAGGATGCCCGCCGGCATCGGCTCGACCACCCACGTGACGTTCGTGTCCGGCCACGCACGCCGCAATGCGTTGACGACCGGCAGCCCGTGGACCACGTCGCCCAGACCGGTCAGCAGCACGACGCAGATGTGCCGCGGCGGCTCCCGCTCGATGCTTTCCATCATCCGCACCGGCATGTCACTGGTGCTGGAGACGGTACAGCTTGCGATAGAGCCCGCCTTCGGCGAGCAGCTCGTCGTGCGTGCCGCGCTGCACGACTCTGCCGCCGTCCATCGCCACGATCTGGTCGGCGTTCAATATGGTCGACAGTCGGTGCGCGATCACGAACACGGTCCTGCCCTCGAGCAGGTGCTCGATCGCCTCCTGCACCAGCCTCTCCGATTCCGAGTCGAGCGCCGATGTCGCCTCATCGAAGATCAGGATCGGCGGGTCACGCAGGATGGCGCGTGCGATGGCAATGCGCTGGCGCTGCCCGCCCGAGAGGCGCGTCCCGCGTTCTCCGAGCACCGTGTCGTATCCGTCCGGCATCTGCATGATGAAGTCGTGCGCGTTCGCGGCGCGTGCGGCGCGCTCGACTCCGTCCTGTGTAGCGTCCGGCAGCGCATAGGCAATGTTGGCGCGCACGGTGTCGTGGAACAGCACGGTCTCCTGCGTCACCACTCCCATGCGACGGCGTAGCGACTTCACGCTGTAATCGCGGATGTCGATGCCATCGATTGTGATCCGGCCGCCGGTCGGGTCGTAGAAGCGCGCCACCAGATCGACGAGCGTCGTCTTGCCCGCACCGCTCGGCCCCACGAGCGCCGTCACGGTGCCGCGCCGCGCCGTGAGCGATACATCGGCCAGCACCGGCGCGTCGGACGTGTAGCTGAATGACACATTCTCGAAACGGATCGCATCACGCACGCTCTCGAACTGGCGCGCGCCCGGCGAGTCGACCATCTCGATCGGTGTGTCGAGGAACTCGAAGATCCTATCGGCCGCCGACAGGCCCGGCTGTACCATGGATGGGAACTTCGTCAGCCATTTCACCGGCTGGTAGAGCTTCAGGCTGATCGCGATGAATGCGATGAAGGCACCGGCCGTGAGCTGCCCCTCGACGACCATCCTCCCGCCGAACCAGAGCAGGAGCACCGTGCCGACCGCGCCCATGGTCTCGCTCAGCGGGCTCGCGAGCGCGCGGATCCGCTCCGTGCGGACCACGCTGCCGAAATATGTCTCCGTCAGGTTGCGGAAGCGCACCGACTCGAAGCGTTCCGCCGCTGCTGCCTTCACCTGCCGGACACCGGACACCGTCTCCTGCAGATGCGAGGTCACCTCGCCGCTCTGCTCCAGCACCCGCCTGTCGCCGCGCCGGAGCGGCGCGAGCAGGCGCCGCCAGATTCCGAACGTCATCGGCATCACGACCAGCGCGAGCAGCGTGAGCTCCCACGAAATCTCCAGCAGAACCCAGATCGAGATCACGACCTGGAGCACCGATGTGACGAACGTCGAGATGTTCTTCGTCACCATCGTGCGCAGCAGATCCGTATCGCTCGTCAGGCGGTTGATGATCTGGCCGGCGCGCGTGCGATTATAGAAGCGGAGGTCCAGCTCCAGCAGGTGGCCGTAGACGATGTTGCGCAGGTCCCTCGTCACGGACTGCTCGAGTCGGACCACGAGATACTGGCGCAGATAGTCGAAGATGTTCTTGAACAGGAACACGATCGCGATGGCAATGCACAGCGCCGTGATCGCCTGCATCGGGTCGGCGCCGGGGACCAGCAGCCGGCCGATCGTGTTCTCGAGCAGCGCCTCGATGCGCTCGCCCGCACCATCCAGCTGCACGGAGCCGCCCTCGAAGAGGGCCTGCAGGAACGGGAAGACCATGACGAAGCTGAATGTGTCGAGCGCCGCGAACATCAGCGTGGCGAACAGCGCCGCGACCAGCAGCATCTTGTACGGTGCCAGCTGCTTCAGCAGTCGGATGTACTGCCTCATGCGTCAGCGCAATCCCGGTCGCGGGGTCAGCACCGCCAGCGGCAGCACCATCTCTTCCGGACTCACCCCGCCGTGCAGGAACGAGCCGCGGTAACGTGCCTGGTACTCGCGCAGCTTGGTCGGGTACACGAAGAAATAGTCCTCCAGCGCGAAGATGTAGTTCATCGCGAGGCTGCCGGGTGGAAAGCGGAGCGTCTTCTCGTCGTTCACGGAGTATACGGCGCTGCGATCCTCCGCACGCAGATCCTGACCGAACTTGTAGCGGAGATTCGCGGTCGCATCGCGGCGTGCGAACACCGTTACGGGACGCTCGCAATGGATCGACCCGTGGTCGGTCGTCACGATCGTCGTGGCGCGCGCAGCGGCCGCCTCCCGCAGCACACGTGCTGCGGAAGATCGCTCGAACCACTGTTTCGTCAGCGCGCGCAGGGCCTCGACATCACGTGCCACTTCCATCAGGATGGCCGACTCGCTGCGGCCGTGCGTCAGCAGGTCCACGAAGTTGAACACAACCGCAACCACGCCATCGCCGCGCAACGCTCCGCGCACGCGCGCTACCAGGTCATCGCTGTCGGCGTCCGTGAACACCTTTTCGTAGTGCACCGGCACATCGCGGCCGGTCAGCCTCCGCAGCTGCTCGCGCAGCAGGTCGTCCTCGAATGCGTTGAGGCTGCCCTCCTCGATCTTCCACCATTCCGGCCGCGCGGCCGCGATCTCGTCCGGGAACTGGCCGCTGAAGATGGCGTTGCGCGAATATGGCGTCGCCGTCGGCAGAATGCTCGCGTACAGCGACTCCTCCATGTCGAAGTTGCGCCCCAGCAGCGGCCGGATGGTGCGCCACTGGTCCAGGCGCATGCAGTCGATGACCACGAAGAGCAGAGGCCGTCCCGCCACGAGATTCGGAACGACCGCACGCTTCACGACGTCCACGGACAGCGGCGGCCTGCTCCCGGTCCCGCTCAGCCAGTCGCCGTACTTCCTGGCGACATGAATGCCGAAATCGCGGCGCAGCTCCGACAGGAGCGACTTGACCGTATCGACCAGTCCCCGTTCGTCCGCCTGATGCAGCCGGAGATCCCAGTCCACCAGCTCGTCGTACACGGCGAAATAGTGCTCCCAGGATTCCGCCTCGGCGCGCATGCGCGACAGCTGGCCAAACCGTGCCGCGAAATCCTGGGCGGCCCGCTGCTGGCGGATCTGCTGCCCCTCCAGCAGCCGCGTGACCACCGAAAGCACCTGCCGTGGCGACGCCGGCTTCACGAGGTAGTCGTCCACGCGACGGCCGATGGCCTCGACCATCGTGCGGTCCTCCTCCGATTTCGTCACCATCACCACGCGCGCATGCGGCTCCTCGCGGCGCAGCTCACCAAGCACGTCGAGACCGCGCCGACCCGGCATCTGCTCATCGAGCAGCACCAGGTCGTACGTCTGCGTGCGCGCGAGATCGAGCGCGTCGTCGCCGTTCGTCGTCGTGTCCACCTCGTAACCGCGCTGCCGCAGGAAGAGCAGGTGCGGCTCGAACAGCTCAACCTCGTCGTCGATCCAGAGTATGCGTCGTGGGATGGCTGCCATCTCTGGTGATACCCCTCAGCCGACCTGACGACCCAGCACGCGCTGCACGCCGGCCAGGACCATCTCCACCGTCACCCGGTCCATCCCGTCCGCCCGGTACTTCTGGTTCAGGGAGTAGTCCTCGCCCACGAACCGGGCGTACCCGTCCACCACCTGCTCCGGCCGGCGATACGGCCCGTACCGCTTCGGATTCGTGTAGCCGTACAGACCGACGACCGGACGGTCGAGCGCGCGTGCGATGTGCAGCGGGCCGGTATCCGGACTGATGACGAGCGCGCTGCCGTCGAGCAGCCACAGCAGACGGCGGACGTCGTCCGCGAGCGCGTCGACCGCGTTTGCCTTAGTCTCGCGCATCACCCGCTCCGCCGCGGCCTGCTCCGCGGGGGACGGTCCGCCTAGGAGCACGGGCCGCATGCCGAAATCCAGCTCGAGCGCCTCCAGCAGCCGCGCGTACCGCTCCGGCGCCCAGTTCTTCTCCAGCTTGCTGGTACCCACGACCACGCCGGCCACGGGACGGTCGAATGCGCCGAAATACGCGCGCTGCGCCGCGCGCTCCTCGTCGGTTATGCGCAGGCGCCACTCGACGGGCTCGGGATCGACACCGAGATACTCTATGAACTCGAAGTACTGATCCTGTACGTGGCCGGTCGGGCGCGGCGGAATGCGATGCGTGGTGAACAGCCAGTTCATGTCGCGCGCGCGTCGCCGGTCGAAGCCCAGCTTCACATCCGCCTTCATGACCGATGTGATCAGGCCCGCCTTCAGATAGACCTGGAGGTTGATGAGCAGATCGAAACGCCGGTCGCCGAGCGTGCGGGAGAGCTCCACGTACGAGCGCCATGCGTCCGTCCCGCGCCGGCGCCGGAACAGCACGAACTCGTCCACGTTCTCGTGACCCTTCACGAGCTGGTACGGCACCGGCTGGATCACCCACGTGATGCGCGACTCCGGCCACGTGCGCTTGAGTGCGTTCACCACGGGCAGCACGTGCACTGCGTCGCCGAGTGCACTCAGCATGACGATCGCAATCTCGCACGGCGCGCCGATGTCGAGATGCTCAGGCATTCATGACTCCGCCGCGCTGCGGGTATGCCCGTTCACGCATCCAGGCCTCCGAGTCCCGCCTCGAACGCCGCCAGCTCCGCCGCGCCGGTCGGCCGGCCTGCGGCCTGCTCGAGCTTGCGACGCGAGCGATGCAGCCGTGCCAGCATGCCCGAGCGCACGGCGGTCGTGACCGCCCGCTCGTGAATCACTGCACGGTCGAGATCGAGGAGCAGCGCGCGCGGCGCACCAGCGGCGTCGGCAATGAGGATGTTCCGCAGGTTCAGGTCGGCGTGCTCGATACCCGCTGCGAACGCGACGCGGAGCAGCCGTCCTGCGGCATGCCACGCAGCCGCGATATCCGCGGCACGAAGATCGTCGTCCGAGCCGAACGTGACGGTGGCAAGGTCGCGGCTGCCGGCGACGAAGCGTGTCGCGAGGTCTGCGCGGTACAGCGGACCGGCAAGATACGCGATGGCCGCCACGATTTCCGGCGTATCGACACCGCGCGCACGCGCGATGATGCTCGCATGCAGCTCGCGGAGCGGCCGCGGCTCGCCCGCGCGGAGATACTCGTCATGGAGTACGCGCGCGATGGCGCCGCCGCGGCGGTAGTGGCGCACCAGCCAGTCGCCGTGCGGCGTCGTCATGCGCCACGCGGCACCCCGACCGGTAAAAGACTCCGCATCGGGGCGCGCGGCCGCCGCGTCGTAGAGCGTGCCATGCTGCCTCACGTGAGACAGCACGTCCGCCATGACGGACGGGAGCGCGACGATCAGTGCGCCGCGCTCCCGTTCGATCGCATAGCCGGCCTCCGCAGCCGGTCCCGCCACGGCGGTCTCGATCAACGCTTGCGGTAGACCGCCACGCGCAGCGGCGGCTCCACCGTGAAGCGGAAATAGAGACGGTTCTCGTGACCTACCAGCTGGTTCGTCTGCGTATGGCGCGTCTTCGGGTAGTCGGTGCCCTGCTCGCTCTCGACCATGAGCACACCGCCGTCACCCACTGTCTTCTCGACCGCGAGCAGCTGCTCCAGCAGCGACTCCAGCAGCTTCTCCTCCGCCTCACCCTGCACCTCGCCTTCGGCCGCGGCCGTCAGCTCGTGCGTCTCCAGCTTCTCGTACGTCTCCGAGAACTCGTCCGTCGCCAGCGACCATTCGTTGTCACGCTGGAAGCCGATCTCGTTCATTGCACGCGCGTCGAAGTTCGGCGTCACACTCTGGACCTTCGAGCCGTACCGCTTGGTTATCACTGTGCTCTTCCTCCCCGGTTGGTATCGCAGCGGGGGAAGATTCGCCGCACGCGCGTGCACGGGCAACCCCTGTCCTGCAGGGTGCCCGGCTCAGAACGTCAGGATGTAGGGAAACCAGGAGGCGATCGGCTGGCCG
The DNA here is from genome assembly GCA_035461765.1 of Longimicrobiales bacterium. Taxonomy (GTDB): domain Bacteria; phylum Gemmatimonadota; class Gemmatimonadetes; order Longimicrobiales; family RSA9; genus SH-MAG3. Next base: position 32,917 of record DATHUY010000169.1, on the reverse strand, counting down.
CCGCGCATGCCGGGGCGGAACTTCCACTGTGCCGCGTCATCACGCAGTCTGCGATCGAAACGCGAGTCGCCTGTGGAGGGCACAATGCGTGTCGAGTCGGACACCACCGCACCGCTTGCCGCGACGAACACGTAGACCGTCACGGTCTTGCCGCGAACACTGCCGGGCCGGTCGCTCGGCGGCAGGATCATGCCGCGCGGCGAGGGCGCCGTGACGCGGTTGAGGCCTTCCTCGGACGTACCGCCATCACCGCGACCCGTCCCGGTTTCCGTGCCGGGTCCCGTCTCCGTCCCCCGCCCCTCGCCCGCACCCGCCTGCTGGCCGAGCGGCTGCGACGACTGCGCCGGCTCCTCCCGCGGCTCCACCTCGGGCTCCGCCGGTACCGGCTCCGGCTCCGTCACGGTCGGCTCCGGCTCTGGCTCCGGCGTCGGCTCCTGCAGCTGGAACGCAATCACCTCCATGCCGCCGCCCGCCGCCGCCTCCGGATCACCCGCCCGCTCGCCCGCGGCTGAGGTGACGATGTCCGGCACGAGGTTCTCCTGCCGGAACAGGAGGACGAGCAGGATGTGGAATAGCAGCGACGCCAGCAGGGACCAGCGAAAAACGCGGTCCCAGCGGCGCAGCTGCACCTCCGTCCGTCGGCCTGTCCGTGCCTCCACGACATGCACCTTTCCAGAGTGAAATGTCCGCTCGTTAGTACATTCGAGCATTCAGGAGGGTCCGCCAATCCGGCTTTGCGACCCGTCCCGGCAACGTTACCTTCGCGCCTGACTCACGTCCGAAACAGCCCGGGAGATCTGTGGTTTTCGACCTCGCAATCATCGGCGGCGGCATCAACGGTACCGGCATCGCACGCGATGCCGCTCTCCGCGGCCTGTCCGTCGCAGTCTTCGAGCGGTACGACTGGGGCGCCGGCACCACCGGCTCCTCCACACGCATGATCCATGGCGGCCTGCGCTACCTGCTGTACGATGTACCGACGACCCGTGTGTCATCGGAGGACGCCGGCCGTATCCGCCGTATCGCGCCGCACATCACATGGCGCATCCCGTTTCTGTGGCCGCTGTACCCCGGCGGTCTCTTCATGCGCGAGGCGACGGAGGCGTTCCTGTCCGCCTACGATCCGCACGCGGCACGGAAGGGCGGACTGCACCACGCGCGGCTGAGCACCGAGGAGGCCCGCGCCCTCGAGCCCGGCCTCGCCCCCGACGTACAGGGTGCGCTCACACTCGACGAGTGGGGCTGCGATGTCTATCGCCTGGCTGCCCTCAATGCCGTCGATGCGAAGGAGCACGGCGCCGAGGTCTTCACGCACACGGAGGTCACGACCCTCCTCCGCAACGGCCGCGATGTGCGCGGCGTGCGCGTGCGCGATCGCATCACCGGGCAGCAACGCGACGTCGAGTCGCGCATCGTCATCAACGCCGCGGGACCGTGGGTCCCCGCCGTCGCTCAGCTGGCCGGTACAACCGTGCAGCTGCGGCCCGGCAAGGGCATCCATGTCACGTTCGAGCGACGGATCGGCAACTACGGCATGATCCTCGAAGGCGTGGACGGCCGCACGATGTTCCTGGTACCGCATGGCGCCGAGACCATCGTCGGCACGAACGACATCGACTATTACGGCGATCCCGCGCTCGTGGACCTCAGCATCAATCGCGAGGAGATCGACTACGTCATCGAGGCCGCCGCGCGTGCCATCCCGCAGGCGAAGCAGTGGCGGCCGCTCCGGGCCTGGGCGGGCGTGCGCAACACCGTGTTCGAGTGGGGCGTCGATGCCGACGACCTGTCGCGCCGCCACGAGATCGTCGACCACGCGGCGCGCGATGGCATCGCGGGCCTGCTGTCGCTCGTGGGCGGGAAGCTCGCATCGTATCGCATTCAGGCCGAGGAGGCCGTGGACCTGGCCCTCGAGCAGCTCGGGCGCCCGCCCGTACCGTGCACTACCGGCCAGGCTGCGCTGCCCGGCGCCGAGGATCCGCCCGACTTCGTCGCACTCGCCCGCACCATCCCGCTGCCCGCCGCATCGCTCGAACGCATCTGGCGACGCGTCGGCAGTCGTGTCCGCGATATCTTCGCGCATGCGTCCGTCGACGACCTCGCGCCCGTGTGCCGCTCCGAAGCCGTCACGGCCGCCGAGATCCGCCATGCAGTAGAGACCGAAGGCTGCCGCACTCTGGAGGACCTGTTCCGTCACGTGCACATCGGCGCGGGCGGCTGCGACGGCGCCGACTGCGCCGCGCCCGCGTCTCACATCATGATGGAGCTGCTGGCCTGGTCCCCCGAGCGCGCACGCAGGGAGCTCGAGGACTTCCGCGATCACCGCTGGATCAACCGTCGGCCCGTGCTGCGCGGGACGAATCTCGCGCTGGAAGAGCGGTTGAGGGGGTAGACAGGCGGCTACGTCTGCCTGCTCGCGGGCATGCCCATGAAACGCCGGGCAGCTTCGCTGTCGGCGTTCATGGATTCAAGACAGATCGCCGGCTTCGCACGGACGTCCCATGCAATGTGGGACCGTGAGCGACCACCAGAGGTATGGAGCACACCCGCATATTCATCGTCGTCGCGGACGAGGCGGAGAAAGGCATTGTTGCGAACCCCCCAGTACTGAATCTCAACGGAATCAGCGATCACCCGCCATACCGCCGCCTCCCGGGAGTAGACACCCGGCGGCTCTGACGGCAGAGCCACCATGTTGTACTCCGCGTCAGGGGCCGGCTCCGACAGGAGCTTGAAAAGGCGCGGCATGTCGAGGCGACGGGCTGCCGGCGCAGCCCCGCCCTGGATAGACACTCGATAACAATGCTGTGTGACGGCTGCATGGTCGTCGGGCGCAGAGTCGGCCGCGCTGCCGTTCTGTTGGGCCCCGCAGCCGGAGGCGATCGCCGCGGCGATCAGCAGCCATGATGCTCGAGTAAATGCCACGGTAGACTCGTTGAAGGTCAGCCGCCAGTTTGCAGCGCTCAGCCAGTCTCAACGTCGGTACAACTCGGGTCGACGTCGTATCCAAGGTAATGGTACCTGTGCCACACGCGGCGACTCGTCAGTGGCTCACCTGCCCAGGCAGTCACGTGGACACCCTCGTGACTCGTGCACATGCGGAACGACTCGCGCACCCCATCCGCGTCGAGGTCCGTGCGGCCATCGATGATAACGGGTGCATTCGGAAGAACGGCCACGCCGATCTCACCGGCCTCGATCTCCGACGACGACAACCGGTAGGAGACGCCCTCGAAGCCGCTCACGTCTCCGGGACAACTCTCGCCGGCACCGGTGACCGCCGCGGCAATGATGCGCCCGTCCGGGATCATAATGACGGCTACCGTGGTCGAAGGCGTCACGCCCGGTGCAGTGGTGAGGCACGCCCCGTACGCGGTCCCGGTAACCAGGCCCAGCATTGAATCCCACGACGCGGGGCCGTCTTCGGTCATGCCCTGGTGAGGGGGCCTCTGTTCTTTCGGCGCGCAGGAGGCTGCGATCAGGGTTACGCCGCACAGCAGCAGGAATGCGCGAACTGTCTTTGAGGCCACTATAGCCCTGGCGATCATTCAGCCGATTCCTTCTACGCGGCACTCTCAGCAGCCGGGCCACCAGGTGCTCGTTGCGTGCGATGAACTCTGTCATTCTGCCCTCCTGCTGGATAGTCCTGCATGGGAGAGCCGGAAGTAGATCAAAAGGACTCAGAGCCCGCAGACTCCAATGGCACCCACCAGCGAAATGAAGTCCGGCATCACGCCGGCACCTGCGATGTCCCGGACTTGCGGCGCAGCCTGACAACTGCTGTACCGGTAGCAGCACAGATCGCCCACCACAGTAGGCTTGCCTGGACGCTTTCCCCACCCTGTACAGCCGCCAGAACGAACGTTGAGCCTCCCAGGAGAAGGGCGAGCTCGGTGTGGAACGCGGAGAGGCTGACCCGCCGCCGGTGCTCGAGCGCCCGGATGGCTGCAAACCCACCTGAAACGAGCATGAGGACAGACGACGACTCAGACCCGAGGCCTCGTGGATCGATTCCGTTAACACATATGCCCAGAATAACGCCTGCTGCGAACAACGCGGCTGCTGCGACTGGCCGCTTCCACCAGTGGGTCGCTCGGGCAGCGGGTTGCGGCTCTTCGGTATGTTCCGCCAGACGGTGCGCCTCGGCGATGGCGCGCTCTATCGCATGTGGCGCGATGCCGGCTTCAAGCGCGGCGGCGCGGACATCGTTCAGACCTGGCGCTACGTCGCGAGCATCGAGCTCGGCTGCCCGCGCCATGATCTGCCGAACCTGCTCTTCCGAAAGGGGCTCGAGGGCGGTGTTCGACATGATTCCTCCCGGTCGAAGTGCGAATTGCTCGTCGTGAGCCCATTACGCTCGAGGAAGCCGGTAGGCTTCAGCGAAGCCTGCGGTAGATTGACCTTCGTTCGGATCTTGACGCCGTGTTTCTTTTCGAGCTGGGAGTCGATCCGGAATCATCCTTCCATCAGAAGGCACGTCGTCGTTGCGTGCGCATACAGCCGTCCATCCGCGTCAGTAAGTCGCCCGTCTGCAGTGGCCGTTCGACTCCCACGGTGGATCAGGGTTCCTTCGCATGTCACACGGCCACGGCCTGGCAGCAGAGGACGGAGGTAGTTCACCTTGATTTCCAGCGTGGTATAGGCAACGCCTGCCGGAAGTGTTGAATGCACGGCGCACCCCATTGCCGAGTCCAGGAGTGTCGCAGCAAGTCCGCCGTGAACGAGACCGATCGGATTGTAGTGATACTCCGCAGGCTCACAGACGAAAACGGCGCGACCTTCTGCGATCTCATCGAGTCGGAAATTGAGCAACACGGCTATGGGCGGGGGCGGCAGCTCGCCACGAATCAGCTTCCGCAGATAGTCCACCCCGGACAAGGCGCGCCCTGCATCTGCCAGCGCCAGAGGATCCTGCCAGGAAACAGTACGAGAGCGCTGCGACATGTGTCCTCGGTGCTGTGGAGTAGAAGGCATGCCAGGTAAATCCAACGCCCAGGGACCAGCTGCGAGCGTTGTCAGCGCCGCCGCATCTCCGGCCACTATCCCTGAACGAGAGCGAAGCATGCTCCGACTGGGTCTTTGACCGCGGCATACACCAACTCGCCGCCGCCATCCCGCATGGCTTTGACGATACTGCCGCCCTCGCTTTCGACGCGGCGGACGCTCTCTGCCAGGTCTCCCACCGGAAGGTAGATCATCCACACGGGTGGCAGGTCCGCGTTCACGCCGCGTGCATGACATACTCCGGCCGCCGGGCTGCCATCCTTCCTGAGCATGTTGTAGTCCGCGTATTGCGCATGGCCGTCCTTCATCGGGACGTCCTGCGCAACCCAACCGACCACTTCACTGTAGAAGTTTCGAGTAGCAGGTGCGTCGGGAATCGTCAGGTCGAGCCAGTAGATCCGACCCGTGGAGGAAGGCGTATTCGCGTCCGCTGCGCCGGTCCGGGTTGCGGCACCCGTGGCGACGACGGGGATGATACCGAAAGCTGCACCGTTCGGGTCACGCAACACCGCCCACTGGCTGGATCCCGCATCATCCCGGGCATGCATCAGGGCGCTACCGCCGAGACGACTGGCCCGGTCCACGCTCGCCGCGACATCCGCGACCTGGATGTGAGGCATCCACTGGAGCGGGAGGTCCCTGTATTCGGGACTGAGCTCGCCCAGGCCGATGACCGGCATGCCCAGGCTGTTCATCAGGTCCGTCTCGCGCCAGAGTGGCGCGTCACCGGTACTGAGGACTCGAGAGTAGAAGCGTACTTCGCGCTCGTGCTGCGGAACCGCGATATCAGCGCTGAACACTGCTCCGACCTGCGGACGGAAATGTTCGCTCACGAGCTGCCCCCCGACGGTTGCTGACGCGCGAATCTGCTACGGTGTTGACGGCCGAGCGACACTCCGTGTGGGCCTGACGCGGTGTACGCGCCCAAGACTGCTGCGCGAGACCCGCCGGGCTCAGTTCGAAGGGAATCCACCAAGCAGCGGCACCGGGTCCTCCGCCCTGCCCCAGCGCCACACCTCGAAATGCAGGTGCGGCCCCGTCGCGCTGCCGGTCTGGCCGACCGCCCCGATCCGCTGGCCGCCGTCCACCCGCTCGCCTTCCCGCACGTCAATGCGTGACAGATGGGCGTACAGCGTCCGGACGTTCGAGCCATGCGCGATGAGCACGCTCAGACCGTAGCCGCCCCACGTGCCGGCATGCTCCACGCGTCCCGATTTCATCGCGTTCACGGGTGTGCCCTGCGGCGCGGCAACGTCCACGCCCTCGTGCATGTCGGGACTCCAGCCGCGCAGCCGGAGGCCGTAGGGCGATGTCATGACACCATCCACGGGCCAGCGCGGAATCGAGCACGCACTGCACAACATGGTGAGCATTCCCGCGAGAATCAGCCGCTGCCGCACCGTCGCCGCTCCGCCTTCATTTCGATTCATGCCAGCAACGCGGCCGCGGCGCGCACGCGCGCTACTGCCGCGTCCACACGTTGTCCGAACGCTCCACATCGGGAAGATAACGATCCGGATCGATCTCTACACGTGTGACGGCGGACCCCACATCGACGGTGAGCGTCTGTGTCTGCGCGCCCGCGAGCCACGGCTCGACCGGCAACCGCTCCTCACGCGTGCTGCCATCGGCGAGCGTCAGTGTCAGCAGCACCGGCATCGGCGCGTCACCCCGATCCTCCACCGTTATGGTGACGCGCTCTCCGTTCGTGGCCGTCGCGAACGATACCTCCGTGATCGCCTGGTCAAGCGCAGCCGTATCGAAGAACCACGGCGACCAGAACCAGTCGAGGTCCGCGCCGTGCACATCTTCCATCACGTGGAAGAAATCGAACGGTGCCGGGTGTCGCAGCAGCCAGCGCGTCGTGTACTCGCGCAGTCCGCGATGAACCGCCTCCTGTCCGATCACGCCGGTCAGCGCGCGCAGCATCGTGGCCGGCTTCGAGTAGGCCGCAACGCCATACTGTGGTCCGATGCCGAACATGTCCGGCTCGGTCATGATGGGCCGCTCCACATCGCTGCCGGCGATCCGCAGATACGACTCCTGCGTCGCCAGCGCGGGCGTTTCACCCTCGAAGTAGTCCTGGAGCGAGAGGTCCTCGACGTAGCTGGCCAGTCCCTCATCCTGCCACGCGTACAGCGACTCGTTGGAACCGACCATCATCGGCCACCACTCGTGCGCTATCTCGTGGCTGAGCACTGAGTACAGCGACTGCGGCGTGCGGGATCCGCCGATGAACACGAGCATTGGATACTCCATCCCGCCGATCGGCCCCTCCGCGGCCGTAATGTGCGGGTAGATGTACGGGCCCCAGCGCTCGGCATGGAAGGCCGTCGTGTGCCGCATGTACTCCACGGCTTCTGTCCATGCAGCGCCGGCATCCGGCCGGTACAGCGCATTGACGAGCACCGGCTCTCCCGACTGCGCGCCTGACCATGTGACCCTGGTCGCGTCCCAGAGGTAGCGGTTGGACGTGGCGAACGCGAAGTCGCGCACGTCGCGCGCGCGGAACCGCCACGTGAGCTGGCCGCCCGGCTCGCGCAGCGTCGCCCGCTCCTGCTCCAGGTCCTCGAGCGTAACGACATTGACGATGTCGTCCCGCGCCAGTGCCCGCGCCAGCCGCTGCCGCACCTCGTCCGTCAGGACCTCCTGCGGATTGTCGAGCTCGCCCGTCGCGCTCACGACCCACCCCTCCGGTACCGTGAGCAGCACCTCGAAATCGGCGTACTCCAGGTAAAACTCGCCATTGGTCCAGTAGGGGCGGTCGTGCCAGCCGCGCAGATCGTCGTACACGGCGATCTGCGGATACCACTGTGCGACGACGAACGCCTCGTTATTCGAGTGGCCCGTTCGCGGTGCGCCCGGCGGCGGCACCACGAAGTCCCAGCCGACCTCCAACTCCAGGCTGCCGCCCGGAAGCAGCGGCCGCGCCAGATCGATCCACATCAGCGTCCCGTCAATGCGGTAGCGTCCTGCACCGGCCGGCGCCTCGTCCGCCTCGATCTCCACATTATTGACCGCGACGCGATGGACGGTCGCGCCGCCGGTGATCGGAACGCGCCGCACCCGCTGCACTCCTTCGCTGAACGCGTTCTGATACAGATGCACCAGGATGCTGCGGAGGGTATCGGGCGAGTTGTTTCTGTACATGGCCACCTGCGCGCCCCGCACGGTCGCCGTCGCGGGGTCCAGCTCGGCCTCGATCCGATACTCGACACGCTGCTGCCAGTACGCGGGGCCCGGGCTGCCTTCCAGCGTGCGCGTGCCCCGTTCGACCGCGCGCTCGAACGCATCCGTAAGGCGCACCGGCCTGACCGCGTGGCGCGGACGCTCCACCTCCACCGTAACCGCCGGCTCGACCGGCACGGGTGCCGGCGGCGGCTGCACAGGTGCAGCGCACGCCCCCAGAGCGAGCACCAGTGAGCAGCGCCATGCCTTCATAGCTCGAACCTCCCTGTGGACGTGGCTCAGCGGCTGTTGTCGCTCAGAACGATCAGGCCGTGCGGCGGGCCGCTCCCCATCGTGTCCATCATGACGATCGTCATTACGCGTCTCGATGACAGCACGAGCAGCGGCAGATCGATCAGCAGCGTACTGCCGCCGGCCGTGGTCACCCGGACCTGATACGTCCGCGAATCGAGTACCATATAGTCGGAAGACTCACCGAACGCCACTGAGGTGAGTACGGGAGTCTCCGCTGAAAGCGGCGAGCCGGGCTCCGTGACGTAGATATCGACCAGGCCTGCCGTCGGCGCGGCATGCACCAGCCGGATGCGCGTCTGCCCCGTGTCGGCCGCGACGGTGTCGTCCACCAGCACGATCGGCAGGATCTCGCCGGCGCGACCCGCGGCCAGCACCGTATAGTGCGTCCCCGGATCGAAAACCGTGTCCAGGTCGATGAGCGCCTCGGTCTCCCCCTCCACGACGAGCTGCACCCGTCGCTCGCCGCTCTCCAGCTGGATTGGCTCCGACACTTCGGCATATTCCAGCAATGTCTGCGACTCCCCCTCGACCACGACGTCCAGCCGCGGCGTTTCCGGGGCGGCGTGCAGCACCCGCACCGTCGCATCCAGCCTCAGCTCCGGGCCCGTGGTATCGCCGCACGCGCTCGTCATGAGCACCGCGACCAGCGCTCCCGCCCACCTCTTCATTCAACGCCTCCGAGTTCCGTGGCCACCGTTCTGCTCGCCCTGCTGCACCATCCGTGCGACGAGCGCGCCGGTCGGCTGCCCGGACGGCTCTTGCGCGTCCACGCCGCCTCTCCGACCTTGCCCGTATGCCTCCACGCAAACTACGCGGCGGGAATGTCGGCGGAGTCTCACTGCGGCCGGCGCCCAAGGGGCGCGAAGTCGATGAACGTGCGCTCGCCGAGGTGCGGGCGCTGCTCGGCGACGCCCCGCGCCGCCCCGACCTCCTGATCGAGCATCTGCACCTCATCCAGGACGCGTTCGGGTGCCTCACCACGGAGCACCTGACGGCCCTCGCACGCGAGATGTCGCTCGCGCCGGCGGAAGTCTACGAGGTCGCGACGTTCTACCATCACTTCGACATCGTCCGTGACGGTGCATCCGCCCCTCCGCAGATCACGGTGCGTGTGTGCGAGTCGATCTCCTGCCACCTCGCCGGAGCAGACCGCCTGCTCGAAACCCTCAGCGCTGCCGCGGGCGATACGGTCCGCGTCATTGCTGCGCCATGCGTCGGCCGCTGCGATCGTGCCCCGGTCGCCGTCGTGGGGCAGAACCCGATCGATCACGCGACGCCGGCGACCGTGCGCGATGCGGTGAACAGCGGCCGCACGGCTGCCCCCCTGCCCGACTACATCGGCTACGCGGCGTATCGCGCCAATGGCGGCTATGAAACGCTGCGCACCTGCCGTTCCGGTCTGCGCCAGCCGGACGAGGTCATCGACGCGGTCGGCACGGCGGGATTGCGCGGCCTGGGCGGCGCGGGGTTTCCGACATCGCAGAAGTGGAAGTTCGTGCGCGCCGAGCCCGGCCCCCGGGTGGTGGTCATCAATGCGGACGAGGGGGAGCCGGGCACGTTCAAGGACCGGCACTGCATGGAGACGGATCCGCATCGTATGCTCGAAGGCGCACTCATTGCCGCCTGGGCTGTCGACGCCGCTGACGTCTTCATCTATCTGCGCGACGAATACGCCGCCTGCCGTGCCATCCTGGACCGGGAGATCCAGACCCTCTGCACCGAGCCGCCCTGCGACCTGCCGCGCATGCATCTGCGGCGCGGCGCCGGCGCCTACATCTGCGGCGAGGAGTCATCGCTGATCGAGTCGATCGAGGGCAAGCGCGGTGAGCCCCGGCTGAGACCGCCGTTCCCCGCCCAGGCTGGCGTGTTCGGCAGGCCGACGCTGGTGCAGAATGTCGAGACCGCCTACTGGATCCGCAGCGTGATCGAGGACGGACCCGGCGAATGGAACGCCCTCGGCAGGACGGATCACCCCGGCGCGCGCTTCTTCTCGATCAGTGGTCGCGTGAAGTCGCCGGGCGTCTACCTCGCGCCGAACGGCATCACCGCCCGCGAGCTCATCGACTACGCCGGCGGGATGCTCGAGGGACACACGTTCTACGGCTACCTGCCGGGCGGCGCGTCCGGCGGCATTCTCCCGGCCTCGCTCGGCGATGTCCCACTCGATTTCCGTTCTCTCGATGAATACGGCTGCTTCATCGGCTCCGCCGCGGTCGTAATCTTCTCCGAGCAGGACAGTGCCCGTGACGTAGCGCAGAACCTCATGCACTTCTTCGCGCACGAGTCCTGCGGCAAGTGCACACCCTGTCGCGTCGGGACGGCAAAGGCGGATGCGCTCATGCGCGAGAAGACCTGGCAGCTCCCCCTCCTCAACGACCTCGCCGATGTGATGAACGATGCGTCCATCTGCGGACTCGGGCAGGCGGCGCCCAACCCGCTGCGGAGTGTCCAGCGCTTCTTCCCCCAGGAGCTGTCCGATCGCATTGACCTGAACAGCATGCGCCGGCCATGAGCGGAATCGACGGCCTCTCGACCAGCGCGCCCCTCGCCGACCTCGAAGCGCCCGACCGGAGCGCGAACCCGCTCGGACCGCAGGGCGCCGAGACCGCCATACATCGCCTCGAGCGTCGTCTCGGCTGGTCACGCGCCGGCGAGTACGAGGGCGACAACATTGTCTTCACGCTCGATGGCATCGAGATCGAAGCGTTCCCCGGCGAGACGATCCTCCAGGCGGCCGAGCGACACAACGTCGAGATTCCACGGCTCTGCTACACGGAAGGGATGCGGCCGGATGGCAACTGTCGCGCGTGCGTCGTCGAGGTCGATGGCGAGCGCGTACTCGCGCCGTCCTGCTGCCGTCGCCCGACCGCCGGCATGGATGTGCGCGCGACGAGCGAGCGGGCCGTCAAATCGCAGCGCATGGTCGTGGAGCTGCTGCTCGCGGACATGCCCGCGCATCCGCACGACCCGGACTCGGAACTGGCATACTGGGCGAAGACGCTGGGTATCGAGGCCGCACGCTTCCCGACGCGTGCGCAGCCGGCCCCGGACTTCTCCCACGCCGGCATCGAGGTCCGCCTCGATGCGTGCATCCAGTGTACGCGCTGCGTGCGCGCATGCCGCGAAGTCCAGGTCAACGATGTCATCGGCTACGCGAATCGCGGTGCTGCCGCGATGATCGTCTTCGATCTCGACGATCCGATGGGCGAGAGCACGTGCGTCGGCTGCGGTGAATGCGTGCAGGCGTGCCCCACGGGCGCCCTGCTGCCGTCACTGCCCGCGATTGTTGCGGGCGAAATGATGGCCCGCGCGCCCGATCGCGAGCCGCCGAAACCGGCGGCCAGCCACGGCCCGATGATGCGCGGCGGCGGCTACGGCGATGCCATCATGGGCGCCGCGTATGCAGACAGAGCGCTCGACAGCACCACCGGCGTCGGCGCGATGGACGCCACGGATAGCGCTGGCGCTGCCCGCGGCACTGCGCCCGGGGGCACAACGTCACCCGGGAAGTCCGCACCGATGCGACTCATCCCGCTCGTGCAGCTGAACGGCTCGCCCGTGCCGGCCGCCGGCTACACGAAGGCGGAGACCGACGTAGCATCACTGTGCCCGTACTGCGGTGTCGGCTGTCAGACCACCTACCATGTCGCGGACAACCGGATCCTGCGCGTGAGCGGTCGGGACGGGCCGTCGAACCACGAGCGGCTGTGCGTGAAGGGGCGCTTCGGATTCGATTACGTGCATCACCCGCAGCGGCTGCTGCGGCCGCTCGTGCGGCGCGAGGGTGTGCCGAAAGACCCGAACGCGCTCGTCGATCCGTCCAATCCGCTCGACGCGTTCCGCGAGGCGTCGTGGGAGGAGGCGCTGGACCTGGCCGGTAACGGCCTGCGTCGCATCCGCGACTCGCTCGGCCCCTGGGCGCTCGCCGGGTTCGGATCGGCCAAGGGCAGCAACGAGGAAGCGTACCTGTTCCAGAAGCTCGTGCGCGCAGGCTTCGGCACGAACAACGTCGATCACTGCACACGGCTCTGCCACGCGTCGTCCGTGGCCGCGCTGATGGAAGGCCTCAACTCCGGCGCCGTATCGAACCAGGTGGACGATGTGAAGCATACGGAGTGCTTCATCGTCATCGGGGCCAACCCGACCGTGAACCATCCGGTCGCGGCGACGTTCATGAAGAACGCCATCGAGCGCGGCGCAAAGCTGATCCTGATTGATCCGCGGCGCACGGAGCTGTCACGCCTGGCCACGCATTTCCTCCAGTTCCGGCCGGACACCGATGTCGCGCTGCTGAATGCGATGCTGCACACGATTGTAGAAGAGGACCTGATCGATCGCGCGTTCATCGATGCGCGCACGACCGGCTTCGACGACCTCGTGCGCACCCTGCGGCCGTACAGCCCCGAAGCGATGCAGCACATGTGCGGCATACCCGCGGAGGAGATCCGAGCAGCCGCGCGACTCTTCGCGACAGCACGCGCGTCGATGATCTTCTGGGGCATGGGCATCTCGCAGCACGTGCATGGCACCGACAACGCCCGCTGCCTGATTGCACTCTCGCTCATCACCGGTCAGATCGGCCGCCGCGGCACAGGGCTCCATCCGCTGCGCGGGCAGAACAACGTGCAGGGCGCGTCGGACATGGGCCTGATCCCGATGTTCTATCCGGATTACCGCTCGGTCGAGGATCCCGCCGTGCGCGATTTCTTCGCGGATCTCTGGCACGCGCCGAACCTCGACAAACGGAAGGGCCTGACCGTCGTCGAGATCATGAACGCGTGCAAGCGCCGCGAGATCCGCGGGATGTACATCATGGGCGAGAACCCCGCGATGTCGGATCCCGATGTGCAGCACGCGCGGCAGGCGCTCGCGCTGCTCGACTGGCTCGTCGTCCAGGATCTGTTCCTTACCGAGACGGCATCATTCGCGGATGTGATCCTGCCGGCGTCGGCGTTCCCGGAGAAGACGGGCACGTTCACGAACACGGACCGTCGCGTCCAGCTCGGCCGCAAGGCGCTGGATCCGCCCGGCGAGGTGCGCCAGGACCTGGATCTCATCCAGCAGCTCGCTCGGCGGCTCGGACTGCAGTGGACGTATGACGGGCCGAAGGATGTCTGGGAGGAGATCCGGAAGGCCGTGCCGAGCTGCGCCGGCATCACGTGGGAGCGCCTCGAGCGCGAGCACGGTGTGACCTACCCCTGCCTCAACGAGGGTGACCCGGGCGAGGAAGTGATCTTCACGGAGCGGTTCCCGACGGCCGACGGCCGCGCCCGCATCGTGCCGGCAGATTTCATCCCCGCCGATGAGCTGCCCGATGAGGGCTACCCGTTCGTTCTGATCACGGGCCGCGTGCTCGAGCACTGGCATACCGGGGCCATGACGCGACGGGCGGGCGTGCTCGATGCCATCGAGCCGGTACCGACCGTGAGCGTCCATCCCGCTGACCTGGAGGAGCTGGGCGTCGAGGCGGGCGGAGCGATCGGTCTGCGGACGCGCCGCGGGGAGCTGGTCGCCATAGCCCGCCGCGACTCCGGCATGGCCCGCGGCTCCGTCTTCATGCCGTTCGCATATGTCGAAGCAGCCGCCAATCTGCTGACGAACCCGAAGCTCGATCCGTTCGGCAAAATCCCCGAGTTCAAGTTCTGCGCGGTGCAGCTCCGCCGTGCGACCGACGACGAGCTGGAGGGATCGACGTACGGAGCGGCCTCCGAGGTGCCAGGCGCCGCTGTCCAGGACTGAAGAGTATCTAACGCAGAGAACGGCTGTGCGAGAGCTGGCCTGGTCGCCGCGAAGGTGAATCCCCGCCTCGAACCTGCTATATTGCCGGTTCAGTTGAACATTCGGAGGTAATTTGGCCAGTGTGGAAGCGGCTGCGCCGGCAGGTGCCGGGCGGACGCTCACTCTCTCGCAACGCGTTTCGGCGTACATAGAGCTGACCAAGCCGGGCATCGTCCGGATGGTGATGATCACGGCGGGCGCAGGCTTCTTCCTCGCCTCCGCAACCGGTCACCCGCTCGATTTCGTCCTGCTGCTGAACGCCCTGCTCGGCATAGGCCTCGCCGCCAGCGGCGCATGCGGCCTGAACGAGTACGTGGAGTGGGAGGCGGACTCGCTGATGCGGCGGACGGCCGGCCGGCCGGTGCCGTCCAGCCGCATGAGCCCCCGATCGGCTCTGTTGTTCTCGAGCCTGCTGGTCCTGCTCGGACTGCTGCACCTCCAGCTCTTCGTGGATTCGGTGACGGCCGCGCTCGTCGCGCTGACCGTGGTGACGTACGTCTTCCTCTACACGCCGCTCAAGCGGCGCTCGTGGACGGCCACGCTCGTCGGCGCAGTCCCCGGCGCACTGCCGATCCTGGCGGGCTGGAGTGCCGGCGGTGGGGGCATGACGGCGCCGGGCTTTGCACTCTTCGCCATCCTGTTCCTCTGGCAGATGCCGCATTTCTACGCGCTCGCATGGATCTACCGTGAGGACTACCGGCGCGGCGGCTTCCGCATGCTCACGACGCTCGATCCTACCGGTGTCCGTACGGGCCGTCAGATCGTGTTTTTCGGCGCACTGCTCCTGCTTTCGAGCGTGCTGCCGACGGTGCTGGGCCTCACTGGTGGCCTGTATCTCGCATCCGCCTTACTGCTCGGGGTGCCGTTCCTCGCGCTGGGTACCGCCATGGCGCTCCGGCGCGATGATCGGCGCGCGATGCGGCTGTTTCTCGGCTCCGTCGCGTATCTCCCGCTGCTGCTGCTCACGATGGTGATCGACCGGCTCATCGCCTAGAGCCGGCAGATCCTTCCGGCCGCGCCGCCGCGGCCCGTCCATTTCATGATCCCCAACCGCACGGCGTTCGCGCGCCGCGTTCGGAGGCTGTCATGCAGGGACCACGTTCCACTCTCGCACGCGGCGCCATTGCCGGCGCCATCGGCGCGGCCGTCCTCGCGCTGTTCTTCCTGGTGATCGATCTCGTCCGCGGCGCACCGCTCGGCACGCCCTCGTTCCTGGCGAGTGTAGCGGCCGGCCGGAGCCCGGGGGATGCGGGCGCGGGACTCATCGCGTTCTACACTCTCATCCACTTCGCGCTCTTCATTGCCGTCGGCATCGGCGCGACCTGGCTGATCGAGCGCGCCCGCATCAGGCCGCACTTCCTGCTCGGTGCGGTGCTCGGCTTCCTGCTCTTCGACATCGTCTTCTATCTGGGCGTGATCATCACGGGTGAGAACGTCGTGCGCGCGCTCGGCTGGCCGGCGGTGCTGGCCGGCAACGTCCTGGCGGGAATCGCCATGTTCGGATGGCTGCAGCTGACCGCGCCGGCGGGCACGCCGACATGGGCTACCACATTCACAGGCAATCGCATCATACGCGAAGGCCTGGTGTCCGGTGCAATCGGCGCCGCGGCGGTGGCTCTCTGGTTCCTCGTGATCGATGCAGTTGCAGGCAGGATCCTCTACACCCCGGCAGCCCTCGGCTCCGCAGTCTTCCTGGGCGCGGAGAGCCCGGAGAGTGTCAGCATGTCAGCGGGGATCATCGCCGGTTACACGGTCGTCCATGTGGCGGGGTTCATTGCGATCGGCATCCTCGCGGCCGCGCTGTTTCTGCGTGCTGAGGTCGAGCCGCCCGTACTGCTCGGGGCCGTGCTGCTGTTCGTCACTCTGGAGGCGTTCGTGATCGGCGTGATTGCGATCCTGGCCGCCTGGCTGCTCGCAACGATCGGCTGGTGGACTGTTGCGGTGGCAAACCTGATCGCCGCAGTTGCCATGGGCGTTTATCTGTGGCGTGCACACCCCGGCCTGCGTGCCGAGCTCGCGCGTGAGAGCCTGGAAGAACCGTCAGCCACACATAATCCTCCCGCTGCGGCCTGATGGCCATAGACCACGTTACGGATGCGGCCGACGGCTGCAGACTACCATACGGCTGCGGCCACGGCCGCAGCCGGGTCTTCATCGGTACTCGCGATCCAGCAGCCGCACTGCCGACAGCACCGTCCGCACGGCGCGTGGGTAGAATCCCGGCTGGATCCCGCTCATCTCATCCGTCGGCCGATGGTAGTCGGGATGGTCCTCCACGCCGAAGTACAGAAACGGAATCCCGGCGCGATGAAACGCCGCGTGATCGGACGCGGTAGTCCAGTCATCTGACGGACGCGCACCCGGCCGGTCATGGCCGGGAATCAGCGTCACCTCCGCGTTTCGCGCGACCTCTTCGACGAACGGCAGCAGTTGCGGATAATGCGCGGTGCCCGCGACGTAGAGCTCCCCGGCGTCGTTTCGTCCTACCATGTCCATGTTGATGTTCAGCACGATCGACTGAAGCGGAACCGGCGGACTCTCCACGAACGCACGCGCGCCGCGCAGACCACCCTCTTCCGCGTCGAGCGCGGCGAAGATGAGTGTGTGCCGCGGTCGATTGCGCGTGAAATAATCGGCCAGGGCGAGCAGTGCGGCCGTGCCCGATGCGTTGTCATCCGCACCATTGTAGATCTCGCCGTCACGGACACCGACGTGATCGTAGTGCGCGGTGACGACGATGTACTGCGACGGCTGCGCTGTACCCGTCACCTGCCCGATGATGTTGACACCTTCGATCGTTGCGTCATCCCGCTGTATGTCGAACGGGTGCAGATACGAGCTGCTGCCGGCCGGCTGGAGGCCGCGTTCGCGGAACGATCGCTCGATGAACGCGCGGGCCCGGGCGTTGCCCGGCGTGCCGACCAGCCGACCTTCCATCGAGTCGTGCGCCAGCACACCGATGTCGTGCATCAGCCGGACCGAGTCGATGGCCGCGGTCGCCAGAGGCGCGGTGTCCAGCGATGCGTTCGACGGCGCACACGCCGCCACCAGCACCGTCACCGCGAGACAGTACTTCAAACTCGATATCACCACGTTGCTCCCTTGTCAGATCACTGTCGACTGGTGCGCCTGCCTCGTGTTGCCCGCGGTCCCAACGCAGCGCCGGGGCTCGCCAGCCCGCTCAGAATCCAGCGCTGCCGGAATCGGCGTCGCGCGGATCGGCGGCGCCGATGCGCTGACCGGTGCGCGGATCGATCATGATGGCGTGCACGCTGCCCTGTCGGCCGCCCATGCGCACCTCGTGGCCCATCGCACGCAGCTGCTCGATCGTCGCTTCCGTCGCGCCGTCAGCCTCGATGCTGATGCGATCCGGCAGCCACTGATGGTGCAGGCGCTTTGCCGCGACCGCCTGGTCGATCGGCATCTGGTGGTCGACGATGTTCAGCACCATCTGCAGGACGGTGTTGATGATCGTGCGGCCCCCCGGACTGCCGACCACCGCAACCAGCTGCCCGTCGCGGGCGAGGATCGTCGGCGTCATGCTCGAGATCATGCGCTGCTCGGGCCGGGCGAGGTTGGGCTCGGTGCCCACGAGACCGGACTCCGTCGTCAGGCCGCGGCGGGCATTGAAGTCGCCCATCTCGTTGTTCAGCAGGAACCCGGCGCCGGGCACGACGATCTTCGAGCCATAGCCCTGCTCGAGCGTATACGTGACACTCACCGCCAGTCCACTGGCGTCCACGACGGAGTAGTGTGTGGTCTGATCACTCTCGGTGGGCATCACGAGGTCGGTGGGTGCGGACACACTCGCGCGGTTCGGGTCGATGTCGCGGCGCAG
This sequence comes from Longimicrobiales bacterium, assembly GCA_035461765.1. GTDB lineage: Bacteria > Gemmatimonadota > Gemmatimonadetes > Longimicrobiales > RSA9 > SH-MAG3. The sequence continues at coordinate 14,814 of DATHUY010000169.1, read as the reverse complement.
GCTGGCCGCGTGCTCCTTGCTCGTCAGCCGCGCGACGGGGACATCGGCGAACGCCGGGTCCGCGACGTACTGCGCGCGATCCCGGTACGCACGCCGCATCGCCTCCGCAAGATGGTGGATGTAGGGCGCAGTGTTGTGGCCCATGCTCCTGAGGTCGTACGCCTCCAGGATGTTGAGCATCTCCACCATCGCGATGCCGCCACTGCTCGGCGGCGCCATGCTGATGATGTCATACCCGCGATACGTGCCGGTCACCGGCGTCATCTCGCGCGGCTCGTAACGCGCCAGATCCTCTATCGTGATCATCCCGCCGCCCCGCTCCATCTCCGCCGCAAGGAGGCGCGCAGTCTCGCCCGCATAGAAGCCGTCACGGCGCTCCGCGCGGATGCGTTCGAGTGTGCGCGCGAGATCCGGTTGCCGCCACACGTGGCCTTCGGGATACGGCGTACCGTCGTTCGAGAACGCCGCGACGCTCGCGGGGTAGTCCTGCATCGATTCCAGCACGTTCGCGAACGAACGGGAGAGATTCTCCGACAGCGGGAACCCGTCGGCCGCAAGCTCGACGGCCGGCTGCACGAGCGATGACCAGTCGGCGCTCCCGTACTTGCGGTGCGCATAATCGAACCCGGCGACCGTGCCGGGCACGCCGACGGCGAGGTGGCTCCTGTGATGGATGCGCGAGGAGTACTCGCCCGTCGCAGGATCCACGAACATCTCGGCATGCGCGCGCAGCGGCGCCTTCTCGCGGAAGTCGAGCGCGGTGGTCCGCCCATCCGGGAACCGGATCACCATGAATCCGCCACCACCGATGTTGCCGGCCGTCGGGTGAACGACGGCGAGAGCGAAGCCGGTCGCAATGGCGGCATCGATTGCATTCCCACCGTTGCGCAGCACTTCCGCGCCCACGTCGCTCGCGATCTGGTTCGCGGAGACGACCATCGCGCTCGTCGTACGTGCATCGCGATCGACGCCAGCCCTCCCGTCCGCGCCACCTACGGCGGGCGAGCAGGAGATGGTCGCCAGGGCCGACGCGAAAAGCAGCGACAGTGCCCTGCGCTTCCGGTGTGTCACCAGTGTGGTCATGTATCCTCCATTACACATCGCTCGATCACACAATCACCCGCGCGTCGCTCGCGAGGCGATGGGTGTCACCTGTGGTCCATCGGTTCGCGCCGCTTGTGCTGCACGAGCAGCCCGAACAGTACGGCGCCGAGCCCGAGCAGCGACAACCAGCGCTGCTCCTGCCCGGCGAAGAACATATACGCCGCGCCCACCGCCATGAAGCCCGCCACCAGTACGAACATCCCCCAGACCTCACGCCAGTGGAACCGGCCATCGCGAAGCTGAAGCAGGACCGGGATCAGGATGACGAGCGCGGTGATGAAGAGGAATATGCCGATTATGCTGTTGCTCTGCATCCAGCTCCTGTCGCTCCGTTCATCCCGTTGTACCCATGCCCGTGCGCGAGTGCGTGCGCGTGGCCGCGTCGTATCGATCCGGCTGTGCGCGCGAAGCGTCCCGGCCAGGAATGGCGCGACCGCAGGCCGTGCCCCATGACTGCGTCTAGTTGTTCAACACCCACCTCTGCGCGGGCAGATCGTAGTACAGCACCGGATACCCGCTCTCATCCGCTGCAACCGACAGCTGGAAGAAAACGGTCCCGGCAGCGTCGGATGTATCGGACGCCGCCGCCGCGGCCGGAGCGGCCACATCATCCGGCGTGTACCGGCGATAACGCCAGCGGGCGAGCCCCCAGGTGGGCGGCTCGACGACCGCGACGAACTCAGGCACCAGATCATCGAGCGCCGCGGGATAGGTACCGTGCTCCTGCCGGTAGGAATCGAGCGCCGCGACGAGCACGGCGCCGCGTTCCTTGGACTCCTCGAGTGCACCTTCATCCTTGTGTGCATAGAGGTAGACGATCGCGCCGAGGCCGATGGCCACCGCCGTCACGATGATCTCTGCCCATGGCAGCTTACCGTGCATCCCGCCTTCCTGCTGCTTCATTGCCCGTCCGGTTCCACACGCCCAGGTATTCCCGGCTGAACTGCCAGTGCTGCTCTGCTTCGGCGCGCGAGCCGAGGTTGTGCGTCGTCCCCGATGTCACCCACACGACATCATCGGCGAGCGCGAGGAGTGTCGGGACCTCGTGTCCCGACACGACGATCGCACAGCCGCGCGCCGCGAGCCGCCGCAGCCTGTCCGCCATGACCTCCGCATCGTGCGGTGAGATGCCCATGAACGGCTCGTCGGCCAGCAGACACGCGGGTTCGCGTATTTCGACGAGCGCAAGCTCCGCACGTCGCCGCTCACCGCCCGACAGCTCATGCGCAAATGACCCTGCACATTCGGTGAGTTTCAACTCCGCCGCAACCTCTCGCGCACGCGCGGGCGCGCCGCACCGCCGCGCCATCAGCGCGAGATGCTGCTCCACGCGCAGGTTCCGGGTGAGCAGATCGCGTTCGGGCAGGAAGAACATTCCGGCACGCGCCAGCCGGTGAATGGCGGGACGCATCTCCAGCTTACCCAGGAAACGAACGACGCCCTGGTCCGCCGGGATCACACCGGCGGCGATGCGCATCAGAGTGCTCTTGCCGCTGCCGTTGCGGCCGAGCAGTGCCGTGATGCGGCCCGCCACGGCGTGCAGCGACGCAGACGTGAGCACGCGCCGCCCGCCAAAACTCCGGCTCACACATTCCACACTGAGAATCGCGCCGCTCACAGCAGCAACTCCAGTGTGATCTCCATGATCACCGCCGTCACCGCCGCCGCAGCGCCAGGCAGCCAGCGCGGTATGCCCAGCAGCGCATGGAACAGTGGCTCGCGCATCATGCGCGCGTCCACGTGCGCCAGCATACCGGTCGCGAGAATGATGAGCGCGATGGCCATGGGCGAAACAGTGATCGTGGTCGTTGGAGGGAAGCCGGCGCCGGGAGGAATCAGCATCATGGCCCACAGGCAGGCACGCGCGAGCGCCCACAGCACGGCGCCGCGCCACACGTGTGGCAGCACCAGCTCCGCCGGCGGGCGCCGCGTCAGCGGAGCAGACGGATCGAATGCCATGCGCTACATCTGGAGGAGCAGGAAGAGACCGGCCAGTATGCCTCCGGCCGTGAGTGCGCGCCGCCATGTGAACGGCCGCGCGCCCTCGAGGTCGCGGCGGGTCCAGAACAGGGCGATCGCGCAGAATCCCCGATTCGCATAGCGAGGCGGAAGAAAGGTCTGGTTGTTATACAGCTCCACGCCTTCCAGAGCGTCCGGCTGGAGCACGGCGTTCAGGTGACGTTCGTCCTGCACCTCGAGGCCGTCGACGAAAAGGGTCGGACGGCAGCCGCCGCGCGGCAGCAGGTGAATGAGGAAGGATGAGACGGCCGGCATGTTCGCGCGCTGGACCTCGTCGCGGAAGAACACGCGGCCCATGCCGGACCGGCGGGTCATCATCGCGCGGTCGTAATACTCCTGGAGCCAGCCGGCATTGAACGCGGATCGACCCACGACGCGCAGCGGCTCCAGTGCGACCGCGGTGGGGCTCACGCGGAGCTCCAGCTCGATGTGCATGCCAAGCGCCGCATCGATCATCGCCGTCTCCGTGGTCCTGTAGGCGATGTGCGAGACGCGCAGCCGGTACGCGCCGGGTTGCGGCACCATGATGCGGAATGAGCCCGTCGTGTCCGCGACAACGCTGCCGCGGCGCAGCCCCGTCGTGTCCACCAGCTCGATCATCGCTCCTCCGACGGGCCGTTCGGACCCTTCCTCCACGACCTTGCCGGACACGAGCTGCGCTGCGGCCGGCGCACTGCTCGCGAGCAGTATGCTGGCGAGCAGCGCGATCCGGCTGTTCAGCCCCAAAGCCAGCGCACCACGGGTCGCGTGTTCCTTTATACGAGCTCGCGAGCGGGAGCGGGAGCGTGTCCGGGATGGGGATCGGGTACAACTTCCAGAACCCGATCCCGATCCCGAGTTAGTTCCAGACATACTGCCTCCGAAAGGAAGCGGTGCGGCCCGGGCGGCGCGTCTGCGCCGCCCGTCAGTCGGTCAGCCGATTTCCACCAGCTGCAGCTCGAACGTCAGGTCCTCGCCCGCGAGTGGGTGATTCGCATCGAGCGTGATGTTCTGCTCGTTCACATCAGCGACCGTCACGACGAATGCACGACCCTCCTGGCTCAGCTGCAGCTGCTGGCCGACGTCGGGATCGATATCCGGTGGGAGCTGTGACCTCTCCACGACGATGACGAGATCATCCTTCCGATCGCCATACGCCTCTGCCGCCGGAATCTTGACCTCCCGCTCCTCGCCCGGACTCATCCCGGCTACAGCCTGGTCGAAGCCGGGAATGACCTGGCCGGAGCCGACCGTGAACTCGAGTGGATCGCGCCCGTCAGAGCTGTCGAAGACACTGCCATCCTCGAGCTTGCCGGTGTAGTGGACACGGACCGTGTCTCCTGACTTTGCTGACGCCATGACTGACTCCATCTTGAGGATCGGGGTGAGAGGCCGTCGACTGCAAGATTCCGTCCGGCAGGCCGTACCGCCCGTGTCACCCTGCGGCCGTGAACTCGATGTTGATCGCGTCCGCGACCGGGGTGTAGCCGATGCGCTGATAGATCCTGTTGGAGACCGGGTTCGCCAGGTCCGTGTACAGGCAGCAGAACCTGGCGCCGTGCTCGAGCGAATACGTACTCAGCGCTGCGACGCACGCGGTAGCGTATCCGCGGCCGCGCCACTCGGGCGGGGTGTACACATAGCCGATGCGAACACCGTTCGGTGAGCGGCCCGAACAGCCGGCGAGCGTACGCGGCTCGGGGTCACACCAGAGTGCCATGTCCCCTGCAGCGACCCGCGCGGCGATGAATTCCCGCGTGGTGGTCGCCTCGGTGTCGGCTTCCGCCGCGAAGCACGCGACCCACGCGGCCACGAGCCCGACATCCGCCGCGGTCGCGAAACGCAGTGTACCGCCCGGCGCGCTGTCGGGGGTCACCACACGTTCGAGCGAATAAAGGCGGTGCGCCATGCCATCGCGCGCGCTGCAACCATGTCGATCGCACCACTGCCGCGCAAACTCGCGCGCCGCGGCCGGCGGCCCGAACACGGCCGGCAGCTGATCGTAGCAGGCTGACACATCTACGACGAGTGCGTCTACTGCGCCGGGCGGTATGCGACTGAGCAGGAGCTTGCGCGGCGGTGTGCGCAGCGCGCAGCCGACGACGGCCCCGTCCTCCTCGACGGTAGCGACGTAAAGGTCTTCAGCCGGCAGATCGCTGCGGCCGGCGAGGCCCAGGATGAGCGTGTGCTCGATCTCCGTATGCAGCAGCCACGGTCCGCCCCGCTTCAGGAACGTCTGCGCGTCACCATGCCGTGCGATCCGGGTGTGCATCAGCTATCCGATGCCTTCGCCGGTCGCTTCCGCGCACGCAGGATCGTGACGACGGAATCGCCGAACCGGCGCCGCGTCCCGTTCGGTATGCCCTCATGATCGGGCGCATGCTCGAGGACGAGAAGCGTCGTGAACGGGACGTGCTGCCAGTACCTGACCACGCGATCGAGCTTGCGTGAGCCATAGGGTGGATCGGCGAACGTGATGTCGTAACGGTCCGCAGTGAGCCGCTCCACGAACGGTATCGCGTCGCGATCGTAGATCCGCGATTTCTCCCGTACGCGCAGCGCCGCGACGTTCGCCTTGAGCGAGTGCAGTGCGGCGGGCCCGTTCTCCACGAAATCACAGTATCGGGCGCCGCGGGACAACGCCTCGAGTCCGAGCGCGCCCGTGCCCGCGAACAGATCCAGCACGCGCGCACCCGTCAGCTCATCGCCGACCATCTCCATGACGCCGCTGCGCAACGCCTCCGCGGTGGGCCGCACGCGCCCGCCGGGTGAGACGAGGGACCGATCCGCCCATTTTCCGCCGACGATCCTCACGTGCCCTCACAGACCCAGTCGATCGAGATACTCGCCGTACGCGGTCGCTCCCGCAGCACCTCCCTGCCAGCCGCCGAAATCCGACGCCGTGGTCCAGAAGCACTCCACATCACCGGGCGCCACGACCAGCCCGTCCGCGGGTTCCACGAAGCTGCCGCTGACACAACCAGCCGGATACTCGCCGTCAACGAGCGGCACGACGCGGCTCCCTATGTCGCGGCCGGCGATGACTGGAAAGCGATAGGGTGTGGGATCGCGCGCGCAGCTGTCCATCCTCCAGTGACCCCGCTCGCATGCGGCGTACGACGGATAATTTGCGTTACGACCGTCCGAGACCCATACCACGGGAGCACCACGCTCCAGGTCGTCGACCCATTCGAACCGATCGAGATCGGCACCCCGATACCAGCGACAGCCGCCCTCGGACCGGCCGAAGCAGTGGGCGGACAGGAAGATCGCGTCCGTGTACCATGCGCCGTTCTGATTCCGGCGAACGTCGACCACGATCAGCTCCGAGTCCCCCGCATGTCCGGCGCACTCCACCAGCACGCATTTGACGCCGGTCCAGCCGCAGTCGCGGTAATATGCCGGCATGTAGACGAGCCGCACGACTCCGTGCGCGGGCTGTGCCGCGTGGAAGTAGCCGCCCGCAATGCGCTGCGATGATCCGGGCGCGGGCAGCGTACAGCGCGTCGAGTGCATCATGAGCAGCGGCGCGAACGCCTGGCTCAGGGCTAGCTCACACGGGTCGGCCAGCCCGTCCCGGTCGGTGTCGGGCATCGCGTCGATGCACCGACCCGGGGCCGCGGCGATGCCAGCCGGCTCTGCGACCGGTGTCTGCGGCGGTGCGCCTGCACATGCCCCGATGAGCATGGACAACACAACGAAAAGGGCCGGGTTCACGAAACGACGACTGCGATTCATTTCCTGCTGCACTTCGGTGGGACCTATTGCCTGAGCAGCGAGTCCATCGCCGTGGCACGCGCATTCGCGGTGTCGCGCGTGTCGATCGCGCGCTGCACGCTGCGTGCACCCGGGAGCGATGATGCGCCAATGACGCTGTCGCGCTGCGCCCGCGTGAGCGTGTCCGCCGGCGCGCCCGCCTCCTGGTCAGCCGTGCCCGAGCACGCCGATGCTGTGAGTGCCAGCAGCAGAAGCAGTTTTCGCGTCATCCTCATATCTGGATCCCCACGGCGATGGCGTGACACACACTCCCGGTCAGCACGAAGAGATGCCACACGGCGTGCGCGTACGGAATGCGGCGGCTGTGATAGAAGACCGTGCCTCCGGTATAGGCGAGCCCGCCACCGACCAGCCAGGCCAGGGCGACCGGGTCGACCGCTCTCACCAGCGGACCGGCCGCGACCACGACCAGCCAGCCCATCCCGATGTAAATGGCGGTGGACACGCGCGGAAAGCGGCCGATGAAGAACAGCTTGAAGATGATTCCGGCAACCGCGAGTCCCCAGACCACTCCGAACAGTGTCCAGCCCCAGGGCCCGCGCAGCGCCGTGAGAGTCAGTGGCGTGTACGTGCCCGCGATGAGGACATAGATGGCGCAGTGATCGAAGATCTTCAGCCGGTGCTTCACCCGTTCGCCGAGCGCGATGTGGTAGGCGGTCGATGCGCTGTAGAGCAGCACCAGCGAGGCGGCGAACACGGCCGCTCCAACGATCTGGTACACCGACCCGCTCAGGGCGGCGAGCGTGATGAGCACGGCGCCTCCAGCGAGGCTCGCCACCACGCCTGCGGCGTGCGTCAGCGCACTGGCCAGCTCGTCCTTCGATCTGGTCTGTCCCATTCTACCTCGTTTCGGAGTACTACTGAAGATAGCACCGGCGGGCTTGACGGCCACATCGCCCCGTGCCGTCACCGCCTTCGGGCTCCCTCCCCGACGGTCAGGTCCGCTGCTGCACCGGGCAGCCGCCGTACTGGAGCCACTCCCAGAAAGCTTCGCAGCTGCCCTCGATCCTGTACTCCACGGATTCGATCGACGGCACGGCGAACACGGTCATGTTCAGCTCCCGGAGCAGCATTGCGCTGCCCGCGGACGCGGACGCATTCGGGATCAGCGCGCGCAGGTCCGCGAAATCCACGACCGCATGCCCCGCCTCGTCCACCTCGACGGACCGGAGCGCCTGCACGGTAGTGTCCGAGAACCACGAATGGATGCCTTCCGCCCGTTCGGCCGGCGTCGGGCCCCGAACCAGCTGGCGGAGCGCCGCTTCCAGCCCGAGCGTGCCGGCGGGTACCCGTCGTGTGACCGCGGCAGTGGATTCCCCGCGACTGAAATGGAGCGTGACCGAAGCGCTGTCCGCGTCGGCGGTAGCGTCGCCGGCCAGCGAGTCCGCGGCGATGGTATTCCGCGTGAGCGAATCCGCAGGCATGTCGTCCCGGGCGTCGTCCGGCGGAGCGGCCTCACATGCCAGGCCTGCGGCCACACCGAGGCACGCGGTGAGGGTGGCGACCACGCGCGCCGCAGACCTGACCATCCCGAGCCCCGTCCGGCACCGGGTACGCGCAGGATGGTGAAGCAGAGTACGAATGTCGTTCATGATTTCCTATCTGGGTTGCCCGTGATTGTCGCGCATGCAGGCGCCGCCTAGTTTTCGACGTGCACCATATATGCCCCGATCCGGTCGACATCTGTGAACGACAACAGCAGCCGGACCGATTCCGGCCTTCGCTCCGTGCGCGGCGTCTTCGAGGAACTCGGACGCGACGACCCCATGTATGCCGCGCTCTCGCGCAATGCGTTGCGCGGCAATCGGTGGGATCCCGAGGCCTTCTTCGAGACCGGCCGCACCGAGATCGGCGACGTAATGTCATATGTCGAGTCGCTCGGGCTGCCGCTGGAGCGCGGCCGTGCGCTCGACTTCGGCTGCGCCGTCGGCCGCCTGACGCAGGCACTGGCCGAGCACTTCAGGGACGCGGTCGGTGTCGACATCGCCACATCGATGGTCGAGCGAGCGCGCGAGTACAATGCGCATGGAGATCGGGTGACCTACGTCGCGAATGCGGCTCCCGACCTGGCGCTGTTCGACTCGGCCACGTTCGACTTCATTTACAGCAACAAGGTGCTCCAGCACATCCCGCCTGAGATCCAGCTCGCCTACATGCGTGAGTTCGTGCGCGTGCTGCGGCCCGGCGGTGTGGCGGTCTTCCAGACACGCAACGGACCGATCGTCCGACCCGGCACGCCGCGCGCCCTCCTGTACAGGCTCAACCGGATGTACATCCGGCGGTTCGCGCAGCGCATCCGCGGCCGACCGGCGTACGAGATGCATTACGTCGCGCGTGCGCGCGTGGAGGAAGAAGTCGGTGCGGCAGGCGGCCGCGTCGTGGATGTCGTGGACTTGAGCCGCGGCCGGCCGACGAAGAGTCTGCGCTACTGCGTGGTGCGGTAAGCGGAACTCAGCGCGTGCAGCGTGACTATGCAGCCGTGAGCACGTGCGGCTCGCCCCGCCGCACCACGATCGTGTGCTCGTGATGAGCGGTCAGGCTCCGGTCCGCGCTCACTATCGTCCAGCCATCGGGCAGCGTTCGGGTCCGCGTGGCCGTCAGTGACACGATCGGCTCGATTGTGATCACGAGTCCATCGCTCAGCACGTCGCGTGCGTCGCGATCGTGGAAGCTCGGCACGGCCGGGTCCTCGTGGATACGCCGGCCGATGCCATGGCCGTACAAGTCCTTCAGCACGCGGAAACCGCGACGCCGCACTTCCGCTTCCACTGCGCTGCCGAGCTTCCACAGCGGAGTACCGGCCCGTGCCTGCTCCAGACCCTTCCGGAACGCCGCCTCCGCGCAGGTCCTGAGCCTGAGCGCCACGGACGCCGCCGGCTCGACTACTACGGTCACCGCCGCGTCGCAGTAGAATCCGTTCAGCTCCGCTGTAACATCGATCGTCACGAGATCGCCCGCACGAATCACCCGGGGCCCCGGCAGACCGTGCACGGCTTCATCGTTCACGCTGATGCAGATCGCGCCCGGATAGCCGTAGTCGAGCCTGGGGCCGGAGCGCGCCCCGCGTTCCGCCATACTGAGCTCCGCGATCGCGTCCAGCTCCAGAGTCGTGATGCCGGCGCGCACGCTGGCCGTGACGCGCTGCAGCGTTTCCGCGACGACGGCACCTGCCGCGCGCAGGCCTTCGAACTCGTACATCGATGTAATCGACACGTCACCTCACGTTCACGGCATCCAGCCAATCGGCATTATCAGGAACATGCCGCCATACGGCGCCCTGGGGTTGATGTTCGCATAGACCTGTAGACCGAGTCCGATCACGCCGAAAGGCGTGATCGCGACGTGCGCCGCCAGCGGGATGCCGACGGTCGCGCACGAATCGTAGCTGTTGCCGCACCTGTCCAGATGCACGAACGACAGACCGGCCGCCGCGCCGGCGTGAATGAACCCGCCACCCGCGAACCTGCCGTACAGCGCGCCGAGCTCGCCGTACCCGTCGTCGGAGCCGCCCGGTTCTCCCGTGGTGACGAGCCCGCGCAGACTGAAGTGGTGCGGCGCCCGCTCGTACACCAGCTGCCCCATGACACCCAGACCGCCAGCGCCGCCGTGCGCCGTGCCGCCCCCGAGTCCCGGAGCGATCCAGACCCGTTCCGGCCTTTTCTGCGCCACCGCCGGCGCCGGTGCTACGAGCGCGAACATCAGCAGTGCACAGGCGGCGCGCCGCCTCATGCGGTCACCCGCCCGGGTATCATGCGACAACCGCTTTCACACGGCAGGCCTGGACGCGTCATGATGTCGCCAGCGCATCCTGCAGGCCTGCGGCAGTCAGCAGTTCGCGTGCACGCGCGGCGTCCTGCTGACGTACAATGAGTCGGGCCGGGTTCGAGAATGAAAGTCCCATCTCGATCCCGCCGGCATCATCAAAGTACAGCGCGGATTCCAGCGCGGCATCGTCGAGGAACCCCCTGGCGTACTCGGCCTCGTGGCGGTAATTGAACCGCGCGACCACGACGGTCGCCGGGTCGCCAGGCCGGTGCTCGCTCATGCCGCCTCCAGCGGCCGTACGGGTCCCGCCGCCGCAGCCAGCGCAGCCGCAATAATTTCGATCGCTGCGCGTCGCACCGCACCATCGGCGTCCACGGCCGGGTCGTACGCGGACACCGTCATGCCTGCAAGCCTGGACCTCGCGCCGGCTGCACCGACCAGCTGGATCACTTCCGCCGCCGTCAGCCCGCCCGGACTCGCAAAGCCGTTCGCGCGCCCGACACTCTCGGGATCGAGCACATCGAGGTCGACGTGGAGATACAGCGCGCTCATGCCCGCAGTGAATGAATCGAGCGCCGCGCCGGCACTGCCATCCCTGACGCCGGCAGGCGAAAGGACCCGGACCGCCGACTGCTGGAGCGACGCCGCCTCGGGAGCGTCGAGGTCACGCGTACCTGCGAGCATCAGCCGGGCCTCGGCCAGGCGTTCCGGCAGGATGTCGCGCGTGCGATCCGAGTGACACCAGCCGAGCAGGGTCGCGGCCGCCATGCCGTCGAGGAACCCGCTCGTGCTCGTCTCCGGTGTGTTCACATCGCCATGCGCGTCCAGCCAGAGCACACCTGCTGCCTCGTCGACGACGCTGGCGAACGCACCGACCGTGCTGAAGCAGCTGCCGGAGATCGTCAGCGGGAATCTGTGCGCTGCGCGGCTTGCGCGCGTGACGCGCGCCACCCTGGCGGCCAGGTCGAACGTGGTGGCCAGCTCATCATCCGGCGTCGCACCTGCCTCCACCGGTACCAGGTCCACATCGTGACCCGCAGCGCGCAGTTTCTGCAGCAGTCCTTCCCGCAGCAGGGACTGCGGACCTGCACCCATCCGGAAGCCGCGACGACCGGAGTCATACGGCACGGTGACGAGATCGATAGAGAGCACGGCGTCGCCTCGGCGTCAGAGGAATCGGGTCACACCATCACGGCACGGGCACGCGTCAGCGCGGCAGTCAGCTCGCGGTCGCCAACCGTCTCGACGAGCTCGCGGATTCTGTCGCGCGCAAGTCGATGCAGCAGCAGTCGCGCGAGGCTCAGATCGGACGCCACGATGCGCGCGACGGCCTCGGGCGCCGGACCTTCAGCCAGCAGCCAGGTGCCATCGCGCCGCACGACATGCCAGCTCCCGCCCGCAGGACCGCTCGCAGCGATCGACACCGCGGTCCCGTCCGGCCGTTCCACCGAAGCCAGCGCGTGCGGCACCGCGAGAAGAGATACCTCGATCACAGGTCGCATCAGATCCGGTTGCGTGAGCGGCTCTGCGCCCGTCGCCTCCCGGACCTGGTCCTGATGATGCCAGCGCTCCGTATATTCTCGACCGATATCCAGCCACATCGGCGAGCGCTGCTGTCCCGCCCAGGCCACGGGGAACGTCGCGTCGCCATCGAGCGTGGCGGAGTCCATCAGCGTCGCCAGGATCGCACCCGTGGTTTCGAGCAGCTCCACGAGCAGGCGCGGACTGATCCGTCGTGCCGCGTTCGCCCACTGCGCATTCAGACCGTTCAGATATTCCAGCAGATCGCCGTAACCGGTGATCGGCGTGGCGGGCGGCGGCGGCGGGTAACCGTCGCGATCGACCGAGATCCGGCGCAGGTCGCCATCCAGCAGATGTGCCGCCACATCCCGCACAGTCCACTCGCCCGCACCGACCTGGAGATTCCACGCGTCACCCGGCAGGCCGCGCAGAAGCTCGAGCAGCGCGCTGTGCAGCGGCCGGAACAGATGGCCGGTCCGGACGATCGACGACACTCGCCGGCTCAAGGCGTGCGCGTCGCAGGACGCGGTGTCAGCTCGGCATCGATGATCGATGCGATCGTTTCCTCATCGCGCCAGCGTGCCTCGAGCTCGGCGATCTCCTGGCCCAGAGCCCGGGCTTCGGCGCGTTGCGTCATCACCAGCTCGACAGCGACCAATCGCTCTCGCGGCGTGTTGGAGACAAGCAGCGGCCCCGCCATCGCCGATCTCACACTTCCGTTCGCGATCAATGCGACCGCATCCGCGAGCTGCCGATCGGTGGCGCCCGCCTGGTTCTCGTATGCCAGAATGCGCCGCACCAGCCGTTCCCCGGCATCGTCCCCGAAACGGTACCCGGCGTCCGGCGCGGGGTCGCACGTTCGGCAGCGGATGTACACCGAGCCATCGGCGTCCAGCGTCACGCGCATGCGATCCTGAAACTTCAACTGCCGCAGGGTGTCGTGGCAATGTGCGCAGTGCGCGGCGCCGCGCCAGGCGACGGCTCCATATCGTACGCGGCGGTCGAACCACAGTGCCGCCTCCGCGCCGCTCCGCCGCGCGTTCTCCGGCGCCGCCGCGACCTTCCGCCATGAGAAAGCCGCGAGCTCGAGTGCGCCGGGTACCATTGCCAGGACCGCCATCCCCGAGACCGTGCCGGCGGCTGCGATCGAGCCGCCGGCAGTGGTGATGCGACGATAACGCAGGTGGCGACCACGGAACGACTGGCCGAAGCGCCACCACGCTTCTTCATGCAGCTTCGCACCACCGACGCGCAGCGCCTGGATGCTGCCGAGCGCGATGAGCGCGACATTCTCCGTCGCAACACGTACGATGCCGCGGTCGACCGACTCCTTCTCGAGTTCCTCGACGGCCTCCCACCGTGCGTCCATGGGCACGAGCGACCAGTGTGCGCACCAGTCGCAGATCACCCAGAGCCGCCCGCGATGCGCGTCGAACGCGACACGCCGCCCGACCGGTAGCCACTCGAGCTCCGCGTTTGCTGGAAGCGCACGGGCACATGCCAGGCACCGGCTCAGCGCCAGTGAACGCCCGGTCACCCCGGCCACGTTTGCGCAGTCCCCCTTACAGGCGAGCGCCACGTCGCCGCTGCCCAGCCGGAGAACGCCAGAAGCATCACGGCTGTGGCCCAGCCACCCGCAGCGAACGAACCGCGAAACCCGAAACCCAGGCCGAACCCGGCCGCGAGCAGCGCGCCGGCCAGTACGCCGAACGCGTGCATGCCGTAGAGGAAGATGAACGGCAGGTAGTGCGCGCCCACGATGACCATGACGGCCGGATAGAACCAGTTGACGTTGTAGAGTGCGGCGGCGCCGGCCAGTGGCAGAGTGAGGGGCACGATGAAAGCCACCTGCATCGCGAGCGCGTTGAGGGGATTGTCGCCGCTCAGGCTCGCCCGGCGCCCCATGAGTCGCAGCACGCCCTGGGTCAGCGGGAAGATGAACATGCCGCCGCCAGCCAGCAGCACGATCGCTGCCTTCTGACTCATGAACGTTCCAGCGGCGGCCGATGCCAGCCAGATCGTGCCGGACACCGCCTGCCCGACCGCGCCGTTGAGAAATACCGTCCTTACCTCGTGCTGCGCTTCAGCTATCGTCATGCGGCCTCCGCGACAATGCTGTGACGAAGATGCCGCGGCCGAGGGAACCGCGGCAATGCGGCAGTTTCAGTGATCGCCGAGCGGCTCTCCCGGCCTGTGGGCCGGATGATCGGCCACGGTGCGTAGTGCGGCAGCGCCCCGGGTGGTATCCGTGATCACCGAGATCGTGCCCTCCGTCTCGAGGACAATGACATCCACGGCGTCCACCGACGCCACGCCCTGTGAACGAACGGCCGCCAGCAGTTCCGCCTCGGTGACGCGCTCGCGTCGCATCGCGCCGCGCAGGAACCGGCCGTCGTGATAGAGCAGCTGGGGCTCCGATTTCACGAGACGGTGCACACCATGCCACCGCACCGAGCTCCATGTTATCGCAAACTGCAGCATCACGAGAAGGGCGAATGTTCCGACCACTTCGGCCAGGGAGAGATCGCTCGTCACGAGTGCTGCCGACAGCGTCGAGCCGAATGCTACGGTGACGATGAGGTCGAACGCGTTGAACTTCGACAGCGTCCGCTTGCCGCTGATTCGAAGCAGGAGAAGCAGCGCGAGATA
>DATHUY010000168.1 GCA_035461765.1 Longimicrobiales bacterium | reverse complement strand
AGGCTGCGCATCGACGCCGTGATCGGGTTCCAGTCGTTCAGCAGCAGGGCGCCGAGCCATATGCCGAAAAACAGCGACACGATGACTTCGCGGAAGATCAGCGCGAGAATGATCGCGATGAGCGGCGGCAGCAGGGTGAGCCATCCTGGCTCGATAGCGATTTCCATAGGAGTCTGCGCGGGTGGAATCTGTGCGTGGCTCTCGGACGCCGCGGCACGGTCGGGACGAGCGAAGGTAGGCTCTCGGAAGTACCGTGTAAAGGCGCGTGGTGCCGGCGCCGGACACCCGGGACGGCCGAGCACTGACGGGAAGGCTGCTCGTTGACAGGGCCGGCGCGCGACCCGTACCTTCCGCCGGCCGTTGACCCCAGGAACCGAAGCGAATGGCACCTCCCGAGCGCCAGTTGATGATGGACGCGCGCGCAGTCGAGCGCGCGCTTGCACGTATGGCCAGGGAAGTGGTCGAGCATAACAGTGGTGTCGCGGGCCTGTGCATCATGGGCATTCAGCGACGAGGCGTTCAGCTGGCCGACCTGATCGCCAGTGAGGTCGAGCGCGCGGAGGGTCAGCGGCCGCCGGTCGGGACGCTCGACATCACGCTCTACCGCGATGACCTCACCGCCATCGGACCGCGCCCCGTCCTCGGCGAGACGCGCCTGCCGCCCGGCGGCATCGATGGCCGCCACCTCGTGATCGTCGATGATGTCCTGTACACGGGGCGCACTGCGCGCGCGGCTCTCGACGAGCTCGCCGACTTCGGCCGCCCCGCCCGCATCTGGCTGTGTGTGCTCGTGGACCGCGGCGGCCGTGAGCTGCCGATCCAGCCCGACATCGTCGGGCGCACCCTCGACGCTTCGGCCGACCAGGTGATCGAGGTGCTCGTCCCCGATCTCGACGGCCGACTCGCGGTGGAGAAGGCGCAGCGCCAGCCGGAGGGTGCGTGACCCAGACAGCCCATTTCCTGGGGAAGGACCTGGTCGGTCTGGAGCAGCTGGACGCCGATCAGATCCGCGCCATCCTCGACACCGCGGAGCCGTTCAAGGAGATCAGCGAGCGTACGATCAAGAAAGTGCCCGTGCTCCGCGGCAAGACGATCGTCAACCTGTTCTTCGAGGCATCGACGCGCACGCGCATATCCTTCGAGTTCGCGGAAAAGCGACTCTCGGCCGACACAGTGAACATCGCATCCACCGGCTCCAGCGTGCAGAAGGGCGAGACGCTCGTCGATACCGCGCGTAACCTCGAGGCAATGCGGATCGACATGGTCGTCATCCGCCATGGCTCATCCGGCGCGGCGCGTTTTCTTGCGGAACGCATCCCCTCGAATGTCATCAACGCGGGTGACGGCCGGCATGAGCACCCCACCCAGGGTCTGCTCGACATGCTGACGATACGCGACCACCGTGGCGACCTGAATGGTCAGAGGGTCTGCATTGTGGGCGACGTGCTGCACTCGCGTGTCGCCCGCTCCAACATCTGGGGTCTGACGAAGCTCGGCGCGGAGGTGGCCGTTTGCGCACCAAGAACGCTGCTGCCACGCGACATCGCGGATCTCGGCGTCACGGTGTTCGGCCGGATCGAGGACGCGATCGAGTGGGCCGACGTCCTGAACGTCCTGCGCCTCCAGCTCGAGCGCATGCAGTCCGGCTTCGTGCCGAGCTTGCGCGAATACAACCGGTTCTTCGGCGTCACGAGCGAACGCGTCGAGCGCGCACCGCGCGATCTCCTCATTCTGCACCCCGGCCCCATGAACCGCGGTGTCGAGATCGACAGCGATGTCGCTGACGGACCGCACTCCGTGATTCTCGATCAGGTGACTAACGGCGTGGCTATACGCATGGCAGTCCTCTACCTGCTGGCGGGCGGTCGGCCCGAAACGGCGGAGTCGGCAAAGCATGGCGAGTGAAGCACGCGCGTCAGGTGCCCGGCCGCTGCTCCTGCGCGGCGGCCGCGTCATTGATCCCGCCGCCGGACAGGACGGCGTGGCGGACGTGCTGCTGCGCGATGGCCGCGTCACGGACGTGGGCTCCGATCTGGGGCGCCCGGACGACGCGGAGATCGTGGATGTGGCCGGCCTCATCGTGTGCCCGGGTCTCATCGATCTGCACGTGCACCTGCGCGAGCCCGGACAGGAGCACAAGGAGACGATCGCAACCGGTGCCCGTGCGGCCGCGGCCGGCGGCTTTACGGCAGTGTGCGCGATGCCCAATACCGACCCGCCCATCGATGATCCCGCCGCGGTCGGCTTCGTGCGCGCGCAGGGCATTCGCGCGGGCAGTGCGCGCGTGTACCCTACGGGTGCCGTCTCGATCGGCCAGAAGGGCGAGCGGCTGACGGAGATCGGTGAGATGATCGATGCGGGCGCTGTGGCCATCACCGATGACGGCCGCCCCGTGCCGAGCGCGGGACTGATGCGTCTGGCGCTGGAGTACGCGCGCACCTTCGGCATCCCCGTCGCTAGCCACTGCGAGGACGTGACGCTCTCGCGCGGCGGCTCGATGAACGAGGGTATGATGTCGACGCGGCTCGGCCTGATCGGCATCCCGAACGCCGCGGAAGACGTCTGCATTGCGCGTGACCTGCTGCTCGCCGGCCTGACGGGCGGCCGCCTCCACATCCAGCACGTCACTACGAGCGGCGGCGTCGAGATGATCCGTGCGGCAAAGGCGCGTGGCATACCCGTCACGGCGGAGGCGACTCCCCATCACTTCACGCTCACCGATGACGCCGTCGAATCGTATCGCACGAACGCGAAGGTGAATCCACCGCTCCGAACGGCTGCGGACCGTGCCGCCGTGATCGAGGGCGTGCGGGACGGCACGCTGGATGTGATTGCCACGGACCACGCCCCGCATCACTACGACGAGAAGGAGCAGGCCTTCGAGGACGCGCCGTTCGGCCTGATCGGTCTCGAGACTGCCCTCGGTCTCGCCATCACCGAGCTCGTCGAGCGCGCCGTCATCGATCTGCCGACACTCGTGATGCGCATGAGCACGCAGCCCGCCCGCGCCTTCAACCTGCCCGGCGGCACGCTCGGACGCGACGCACCGGCCGATGTCACGGTATTCGATCCCGCGTGGGAATGGACGGTCGATCCGAAGCTGCTGCGTTCCAAGAGCCGCAACACGCCGTTCACCGGCCGACAGCTCCGCGGTCGCGCGGTCTACACCATCGTCGAAGGCCGGATCGTCCACGACGCAGCCGCGGACCGCCCGTGACCAGCGCGGCGGATCCGACGCCGCGGGAATGGATCGGTGACCGACCGTTCCCCTGGCCGCCCGCCCACAGCCATGCGGACCTCGAGGACATCACAGCCTGCTACGCGATCCACTCGCTCACCGTCGGCCGTACCCGCAATGACGCCCCCTTCCTGAAGCTGCACCTGACCGACTGCTACGGCAGCGTCGAGGCACGCATGTGGGAGGGTGTGGAATCGGTGGCGGACGTGCTGCGTCCGGGAATGTACGTCGGCGTGCGCGGTCGGCTCGAGCGCTACCAGGCGGAGCGGCAGCTCAAGGTGGAGGAGATCGCTCCGCTCCGTGTCGAGCTCGATGACCTCGTCCTGTTCCTGCCGCGGTCGGCCCGCGGCGCGGAGCACATGGACGCCGAGCTGAGTGCTGCCATCGGCTCCATTGGTGATGCCGGCCTGCGCACGCTGCTGCACGTGCTGCTCGGCGCGGACACAGATACCGGCCACGCGTTCCGTCTCGCTCCGGCTGCCAAGCAGAACCACCATGCATACCTCGGTGGCCTGCTCGAGCACACGCTCTCCGTCGTCCGCGTATGCGAGCTCCTGGCCGGCCACTACGGCCCGGTCATCGACCGTGACCTGCTCATCGCAGGTGCTCTCCTGCACGATATCGGGAAGGTCCGCGAGATCGGCGCACGGGCAGGCTTCCCATATACCGACGAGGGCAAGCTCCTCGGGCACATCCTGATCGGGCTGCAGATGGTGAGCGACGCGGCCGGCAGCGTGGCCGCGCTGCCACCCTCGCGGCTGCTGCTGCTCCAGCATCTGATCGCCAGCCACCAGGGCCGCTACGAGTGGCAGAGCCCGCGCGAGCCGCGGACCCTCGAAGCCATCGTGCTCCACTACGCCGATGACCTCGACGCCAAGCTCAACCAGGCCGGGTCGCTCCTCGACGCGGTGCCGGCCGGCTGGACCGCATACGACCGCAATTTCGGCCGCGATTTCCTCAGGCACCACAATCTCAGCCCGCTAGCGATGCCCGAGGCGCCCACCCCCCGGCTCCGCGATGAGGCTCCCACGCCGACAGAGCGTCGGAATGACCCGCCCGGCGTCCGACCGGACGCCGACAACGCGGCCGGCTCGCCCACCGAGCCGCCGTCGGAAGAGGACCCCGCAGCGCGCAATGCCGCCCTCGACACGCTCGACCTGTTCGACTCGCACTGAGCAGGACCGCCGCACACGGTTCGAGCAATCATGCGCCCGGATGCAGAAAGCCTCGCGACCCGAAGGCCGCGAGGCTCATGATTTGTCCGCCGCAGGTGGTCTCAGCCGCCCAGTGTCGCCACGTGGCGGGCCAGCTGCGACTTCTTCCGCGCGGCCTTGTTCGGATGGATGATCCGACGGCTTGCCATACGGTCGAGAAGCGCGGCGACTTCGCGATAGGCCGACTCCGCCGCACCCGCATCACCCGCACCCATGACTCTCTTGATCGCGGTCTTCACCCGCGAACGGTGCGAACGGTTGTTTTCGGCGCGCTTGTGCGCCTGACGGATCCGCTTTTCTGCGCTGGGCGTGTTCGCCAAGACCGGCCTCCTGCGAGTCGTAACTGGACCTGTGTTCTGAACCTTCGAGCCTTGAAACTTACCGGGTGGCGGCAGGGCTGTCAACGGCAGCCCTGCCCGCGCGGGCAGCGGCATGCCCCTGCGCCGGCGGAGGAACGGCGGTGTCAGGTTATCATGGGCGTGGGCAGGTGCAGGGGCATGTGGAAGGCGCACGCACACGTTTACGGGCACGGTCACGGGCAGCCAGCCATCTCCGTGATATTCCCATCTCGATTTCTTCCGGGGCAGGGTCGCTGCGCGGAGGCAAGGATGAGGGGCAGCGAAGCCCCTGCCCCTTCCTCCGCGCGCAGCGACCCTGCCCCGGATCACACCAGGCACTCGAAGGCAGCGACGAACGCCGGCTGCCTCTGCCTCCGCCCGTAAACGTGTGCGTGCGCCTTCCACATGCCCGTGCCCGTTCCCACGCCCATGACAACCTGACACCGCCGTCGAATGCCCCTGCCCGCACCCATGCCCCTGCCCCCTGCAACCCGGGGTAGCGCCAGCCCGTATCCTCGCGTAACTTCTGCCGCCTATGAAGTCTCCCTTCGCAGGCGTCCTGCTGACGGCCCGCTGCGGTCATGCGAGCCGTGGCGATGCGGGACGAGCCGCCGCCGAACCCCTGGATATCCGACGTGGTTGAAGCAGAAAGACCGGTCGCGAACGCGGACGGCGCCTTCGTCGTTGAGCTGGACCGCTTTTCGGGTCCGCTGGACCTGCTGCTGCACCTGATCCGCGAGCAGGATATCGACGTTTTCGATATCCCGATCGCGCAGATCACTGAGCAGTTCCTGCGCGCCGTACGGGCGGTGGAGCAGCTGGGGCTGGACCGGGCGGGCGAGTTCCTCGAGATGGCGGCGACCCTGGTACGCATCAAGGCGCAGATGCTGCTGCCGCGGCGGGCCGGAGCGGAGGGCGAGCTCGAGGATCCGCGGGCCGAGCTGGTGCGGCGGCTGCTGGAGTATGAGCATTTCCGGGAGGCCTCGCTCAGGCTCGCGGAGGCGGAGGCGGACAGGGCGCGTCGCTACACGCGAGGTCACGTGCCGCCGCGATCGGCGCCGAAGGTGGCGACCGAGCTGGAGCTGACGTGGGAAGAGGTCTACGCGGGCGCGCTGCGGCTCAACGAGCGGCCGAAGGGTCCCGAGGATCACGTGATTCTTGCGCGTGCGGTTCCGATCGAGGACAAGATCGGTCTCATCGTGCAGACGCTCGCGCGTATCGCGCGGGTCGAGTTCCGTCGTCTGGTGCAGCCGTTCGACAAGCTGCATGGTGTGGTGACGTTCATGGCAGGTCTCGAGCTGGCGAAGCGGCGGCAGGTCGCGATGAGGCAGAGCGAGCCGTTTGCAGAGATATGGCTGTACAGAAGGAAGGACGTGGAGGCGGATGCGTCTGACGCAGATCATTGAATCACTGCTGTTCGCGAGCGACGCACCTCTGTCGGCGGCGGACCTGTCGCGTGTGGACGAGCGTCTCGATGAGGACACGGTCGAGGCGGTCATCCAGGAGCTGCGCGCCGAATACGAGCTGAGCGAGCGATCGTTCCAGATCTACGAGGTGGGTGGCGGCTTTCAGCTGCTCACTCGCCCGGAATTCGTGACGGTGCTGGAGCGCTATGACAGCGTGCCGCAGCCGTCACGACTGTCCGCACCCGCACTCGAAGTCCTGGCGATCATCGCGTATCGCCAGCCACTCGGCCGTGCCGAGATCGAAGACATCCGGGGTGTCGGCTCGAGCGGCGTTCTGCGCACGCTCCAGGAGCGCAGTCTGATCGAGCCGGTGGCGCGCGGCGAGGGGCTCGGCCGACCGCTGCTGTACGGTACGACGCAGAAGTTCCTGGAGCATTTCGGGTTCCGCTCCCTCGAGGATCTGCCGCGGCCGGACGAGCTGCCGGTCGTGCTGCGGGACCGCACGCCCGCCACCACGCTGCCGCTGGAGGAGGGCGATGTCCCGGCGGGCGGCGCCGCAGCGGATGCGGAGACCGGTCAGCAACCCGCCAGTGAGACCGGTGCGGCCGGTCAGCCGGACGCCGGAAACGAAGCCGCGGCGGAGGCTGCTGCTCCGGATGCGGCTCCCCCGGTCCAGCGTGCGTCGGATGGCGCGGCGTCGGAGGTCGACGCCGCCGGCATTGAGGACAGTAAGATCCAGGGCGCTGCGGACGACGAGCCCGGGGCGGACGTTGAGGAGCAGTCCTTCGACGCCGACGTCGCGCAGGATGTCGAGCCGGGCACAGTGACGCTCGATGCCGGGGCCGGCGGCGAAGCTGATGGTGAGCCGCTGGCGGCTACCGAGACTGATGTCGCTGAATCCTCGTCCGTCGGGGACACGGAGCTCGACGAGGTCTCGTCGCAGCGGTGATGGCGGACGAGCGGGGCATCCGTCTGCAGAAGTTCCTCGCGCAGGCCGGCGTCGCCTCGCGACGAAGCAGTGAGGAGCTGATCACGGGTGGCCGTGTCAGCATCAACGGCAGGATCGCGACCGAGCTCGGCGTGCGCGTGCAGCCGTCCGACGACGTGCGTGTGGACGGCAAGCGGATCCGCAGTGCTCCCTCGCAGTGGTTTGCGCTGCACAAGCCGCGCGGCTACATGAGCACGCGCAGCGATCCGCAGGGTCGTCGCACGCTCTACGACCTGGTGCCGCCGCCGATGCGGCGGCTGTTTTATGTCGGCCGCCTGGATTTCGACAGTGAGGGACTCGTCCTGCTGACGAACGATGGCGACACGGCGCACCGGCTGCTGCATCCGCGCTATGGCATCGATCGCGAATACGACGTCGAGCTGAAGGAACAGGTCGATGACGCGGCGCTCGAGGCGCTGCGGCGCGGTGTTCAGCTCGATGACGGCCGGGCACGCGCGCACACAGTGCGTCGCAAGGGCGGTCGCCGCGTGGTGCTGACGCTGCGCGAGGGGCGCAAGCGCGAAGTGCGGCGCATGTTCGCAGAGCTGGGCTATGAAGTGGTACGGTTGCGCCGGGTTCGCTATGGCCCGATCCGTCTGGGCGACCTGCCGGTAGGTGAGTACCGCGCACTCGATGCACGCGAGCTGGAATCGCTGCGGCGCGTGAAGCGGGCGGGTGAGGACAGGGAGTAACGGAGCCAATGGATATAGGTGGCAGGAGCGTTCTGATCCTCGGGGGGTCCGGTCTCGTCGGCATGGCGGTCGCGCGCGAGCTGATGCCGCATGCGCCGGCCCTGCTCGCGATCAGCGGCCTCACTCGTGAGGAGGCGGAGGCGGCGGTTGCAGAGCTGGAGTGCGATCCCGCGCGTCTGGAGGATACGCGACTGGAGGCAGCATGGGGTGACCTGTTCCAGCGGGATGAGATGCGTGAGCGCCCGCGTCATGAGGTCCTCGGCGACACCGCCGCGCGCCGGCTGCTGCTCGATGATCTGTACGGGGAGCTGACGGAGGAAGTGGTCGCTCGTTCGGCACTCGGTGCGCTGATCGCGCGCACGCGTCCCGCCATCGTCGTGGACTGCATCAACACGGCGACGGCGTTCGCCTATCAGAACGTGTTCGACAGCGCCGCGAATCTGCGGTCACTCAGTGAAGCTGGTAGCGTCCCCAACGATGTCATCGAGGGTCACCTCGCCACGCTGTACCTGCCGCAGCTCATCCGTCACGTGCAGATCGCACTCGAGGCGATGCGTCGCGCGGATACCGGTTTCTACATCAAGGTCGGCACTGCCGGGACGGGCGGCATGGGCCTCAATATCCCGTTCACACA
This sequence comes from Longimicrobiales bacterium, assembly GCA_035461765.1. Taxonomy (GTDB): domain Bacteria; phylum Gemmatimonadota; class Gemmatimonadetes; order Longimicrobiales; family RSA9; genus SH-MAG3. Next base: position 15,080 of record DATHUY010000168.1, on the reverse strand, counting down.
CTCGGAGGAGCGGCCGAGCCGGATGCTGCTCGCCAAGTCCGGCGTGGCGGGGGCGCATTCGCTCCTTCTGTATCTGATGGCACGCACGCCGGGCGCACCCGCAGTGAAGGAGATCAAGCCCACGGCGGCGATCAGCTGGAAGCGCATCGCATGCGGCGAGATCAGACGGCGCGGCCGCGTCATTCAACGCATCGATGCCGCTGCGCCGGTGCCGGTCGAGCACGCGTTCGACAGCCCCCCCGAGTACCGCGAGCTGGATGAGCCGCTGACCGGCGTGTTCATCGATGCGGGCGAGAACGGACTATTCAGCATGGGCGAGTTCGAGACGCTCACCGCGCTCGGGCTGATGGAGTTCATCACGCCGGAGGAGATCGCGACGAACGTCGTGCGTGAGATCCGCGGGTATCCCACCGGCCGCGATATCGTGGCTGCGCTGGACGGCGCGACATCGGGCCCGACCTACCGCGCGGGCGTGCTGCGCGAGGTGGCACTGGACCGCATGGCGGCGCTCGAGCGCGAGAATGGCGAGGAGGCGGTGGCGTACGAGATGCTCGGCCCGCCGCGTCTCTCGAAGCTGCTCTTCGAATCCGCTATCCTCGCCCGCCTCCACGACGGGCTGGGCGCGGTCGCGGACATGGATGCAGACACCATGGCGTCTGCAGCGCACCGTCTCATCACGGATGACGACGACCTGCGCAGCCGGATCCTGACGATCGGGCTGCCGATCCTCCTGCCTGACGGCGCGTCCCTGCTGCGCGGCCCCGACGTGAAAATCGCACCGGAGGGCGGACAGTCGCCGCGGGATCCGCGTCTGGCAGACGCGGGCTGGGTGGACCTTCGGCCGTCGAACTGGCGTAAATGGAGTGAGCGGGCGCAGCACATGCTGCAGGAGCTGAACGCGGGTCCCGGTCCGCTGCACGGCTCGCGCACGGACGCCGAGCCGGGGGACCGCGGTGTGAGCGTCCGACCGGGCCGTATGGCTGCATGGGTGTTCCGATACGAAGACCGGGGTGAACGCACGAAGCGCTGAGCCATTCATTTGCGCGGCTCGGTGATACCTGAAGATTACGGAGGGGGCCGTTGGTGGAAGGAACGGTGTCGACCACGCCTGCCGCGGGACGCGAGCTGGCGGAGCGTATTCGCACGGAGCTGCGCAAGCGGGTAGTCGGACAGGAAGCGATGATCGATCGGCTGCTCGTCGGTCTGCTCACCGGCGGCCACGTGCTGCTCGAAGGCGTGCCCGGTCTGGCCAAGACGCTGACGGTCCGGTCACTCGCCGATGCCATGTCCGCGACGTTCGAGCGCATACAGTTCACGCCCGACCTGCTGCCCGCCGACGTCGTCGGCACGATGATCTACAACCAGCGGACCGGCGACTTCACCGCCCGGCGCGGTCCCATCTTCGCCAACATCCTGCTCGCCGACGAGATCAACCGCGCGCCGCCCAAGGTGCAGGCTGCGCTGCTGGAGGCGATGCAGGAGCACCAGGTGACGCTCGGTGGCGAGACGTTCCCGCTGCCGAAACCTTTCCTCGTCCTGGCAACACAGAATCCGATCGAGCAGGAGGGCACCTACCCGCTGCCGGAGGCACAGGTAGACCGCTTCATGCTCAAGCTGCGGGTCGGCTATCCGCCGAAGTCCGACGAGAAGGAGATCATGCGACGCATGGCGGGACGGGATCCTGTCGTGCTCGAGCGCGTGGCCACGCCGGAAGAGATCCTGAGCGCGCGGCAGGAGATACTGGGCGTGTACATGGATGAGAAGATCGAGGATTACATCGTCTCGATCGTGCACGCGACCCGCGAGCCGGCGGATTACGGGCTGAGCAGCATCGCGCCGCTCATACAGTACGGTGCATCCCCGCGGGCCAGCATCTACCTGGCGCTCTGTGCGCGTGCGCACGCATACCTGGATGGCCGCGGCTACGTGCTGCCCGATGATGTGAAGGCGATCGGGCCGGATGTGCTCCGGCATCGCATCATCACGAGCTTCGAGGCGGAGGCGGAGGAAGTGACGTCGGACGACATCGTGGCGCGCGTGTTCGCGGCGGTCGAGGTGCCGTGATCCGTTTCCTGCGCCGCCCGCCCGCGCCCGAGCCGGAGTCGACAGCTCCCGCGACGCGCGACGTGCTGCGTCAGGTGCGGCAGATCGAGCTGCGCACGCGCGGTCTCGTGACGTCGATCTTCGGCGGCGAATATCAGAGCGTGTTCCGGGGCCAGGGCATGGAGTTCTCCGAAGTGCGCGAATACGAGCCCGGCGACGACGTGCGCAACATCGACTGGAACGTAACCGCACGTACGGGTCACCCGTACGTGAAGAAGCACGTCGAGGAGCGCGAGCTGACGGTGCTCCTCGTCGTGGACCTCTCCGGCTCGGAGCAGTTCGGCACGCGCGGTCGCTTCAAGGCGGAGCTCGCGGCAGAGCTGGCCGCGGTGCTCGCACTGTCCGCAGTGCGTAACAACGATCGTGTCGGTCTCCTCATCTTCAGCGATCATGTCGAGCATGTCGTACCGCCGCGGAAGGGGCGCCGTCACGCGCTCCGCCTCATCCGCGACGTGCTGGCGTTCCATCCGCGCGGTCGAGGTACGGACATCGCCGGCGCGCTCGATTACGCGGCGCGCCTGCTGGCCCACCGCGGCATCATCTTCCTGCTGAGCGATTTCGCCGTGCGTTCCGCCGACGACGGCGCGGCCGCCGCGGAGGCCGCACGCTGGGAGAAGACGCTCCGTCTCGTCTCCCGTCGTCACGATGTCGTGGGCGTGTCGATCTCCGATCCTGCGGAGCTCGATCTGCCGGATGTCGGCATCGTCGCGCTTGAGGACCCGGAGACGGGTGAGCTGACATGGGTGGATACGGGTCGTGACGACGTGCACGATGAGTTCTCGGATCTGCTCACGCGTGAGCGCAGTGAAACGCGCAAGCTGTTCCGACGCCTCGGCGTCGATGAGATCGAGGTACGAACGGACCAGCCGTACGTGAAGCCGCTGCTGGCATTCTTCCGCCGACGTGAGCGGCAGCGCGGACGATGAGATGCTTCGGCGTCGTTCTGCTCGTTCTTTGTGCCGGCAGCGCCGCCGCGCAGCAGCCGCGTGCCGCCGTGGTCCCCGAGTCGATCACGGTCGGTGACGTGTTCCATGCGGCCGTGCGCGTCGAGCTGCCCGAAGGCTTCAGGCTCGTTGCACCGGATTCCCTCGCCCTGGTCGATGACATCGAGCACGCCGGCCGCCGCGAGGTCCGCTTCGATACTGCCGGCGGCGTGCGCCAGGCCACGTTGCTCTATCCGCTCGCCGCGTGGAGACCGGGGACCTACGAGCTGTCACCCGTGACCCTGCGCATCACCGGCGCTCAGCGCGACACGACACTGCAGGTGCAGCTGCCGACGTTCGAGGTCACCTCCGTCCTTCCCGCGGACACCGCCGGTATCGAGCCGAAACCGGCGAAGGACGTGCTCGGCGCCAACCGCCTCTGGTGGCCCATTCTGCTGGCGCTGCTGATCGCCGCACTGGTTGCTGCGGCGCTGTACGCGTGGTGGCGGCGTCGTCGCCGCGCCGAGGCACCGATCGTGTTCACACCCGCGGTCCCGCCGCTGGAGGTGGCGCTCGCTCAGCTCACTGCGCTGCGCCGTGAGGGCCTGATCGAACGCGGCGAGTTCAGGGAGTTCTACGGCCGGTTGACGGAGACGCTGCGGCATTATGCTGCGGCGATGGAGCCCAGCTGGAGCACGGACCTCACCACGTCCGAGCTCGCAGTCAGACTCCGGGCCGATGCCGGCATGCAGGACGCGCTCGAGCTCACACGCATTCTCGGCGCTGCCGACATGGTGAAGTTCGCGCGCGCCGTAACGACGAGGGACACCGCGAGCGGTGATCTCGACGCCGCCAGGACATGGATCGAACGGTTCGCGGCGCGGCTGGAACCCGATGCGCCCGACGAGCGGAGGGCGGCATGAGCGTAGGCTTCGCGAATCCCTGGGCGCTGCTGCTGCTGCTCGGTATCCCGCTGTATGTGTGGCTCACGCGACGTGAGCAGCCGCGCTCGCTCACGTTCTCGCGCGCCGGCCTCCTTGGCCGCGTCGCCCCGCGCAGCGCCCAATGGCTTGCGCGCGTGCCCGGCTGGCTCCGTGCACTGGCCGTCACCGCGCTCATCGTTGCGATCGCCACACCGCGCACCGGTGCGGCCGTGGTGGACATCGATGCGGAAGGTATCGCGATTGCCGTAGTCGTCGACATCTCCAGCTCGATGCTGGCCGAGGACCTCTCCGTCGAGGATGAGGAAGGCCGCAGCAACACGCGTAACCGGCTGGCGGTCGCGAAGGAGACGGTTGCAGAGTTCGTGCGGGGCAGGCAGTACGACCGGATCGGACTGGTCGCGTTCGCCGGCGAGGCACTCACCCAGGTCCCGATCACCATCGACTACCCGGTGATCTACCAGGCACTCGACCAGCTCTCCGCAGGTACGGGGATGCTGGAGGATGGAACGGCGATCGGCACGGCCATCGCAACGGCCGCCAACCGCCTGCGGCGCGCCCCGGGCGAGTCACGCGTGATGATCCTCATGACGGACGGGGAGAACAACCGCGGCGATATCGACCCGCTCACGGCCGCGCAGGCTGCGGCCGCGTTCGACATCAGAATCTACACGATCGGCGTCGGGAGCGACGGCGTCGCGCCCATTCCTATAGCGACCGGCCCGTTCGGTGTGCAGTACGCGAATCTGCCAGTGCACATCGATGAGGATCTGCTGCGCGAGATCGCGGCGACGAGCGGGGGGCAGTATTTCCGTGCCACGAACGAAGAAGCGCTCGACAGCATCTACGGCCGGATCGATCAGCTGGAGCGTACCGACGTGGAGGTGCGGCGCTATGTCAACTACACGCCGCACTACCTGCCACTGATCGCCTTCGCCATGCTCGCGCTGATCACGGAATGGTCTCTGCGCGCCAGCCGCTTCGGGAGGGTGCCATGAGCTTCGCACGACCGGACCTGCTGCCGCTCATCTTCATCGTCCCGCTTCTGCTGGCTGGCGCGGTGTGGCTCTACGCGCGCCGGCGCGAGCGGATCGCGCGCGCATTCAGTGATCCGCACCTGCTCGCCCGCCTGGGCGGTGCCGACCTGCTGCGGTTCCCGATGCCGCGCCTTGTCCTGCTCGTGCTCGCGGGCGCATCCCTCGGGGCAGCCGCAGCCGGACCGCGCTGGGGCTATCGCACGGGCGAAGGGCAGACACTGTCGCTGAACGTCGTCGTGGCGACCGATATATCGAAGTCGATGCTCGTGCCGGACGTGGAGCCGAACCGCCTGGAGCGTGCGCGGCTGTTCGCGCGCCGGATGCTGCGCGAGCTGCCGGGCGACCGCTTCGGCCTCGTCGTGTTCGCCGGGCGTGCATACATCCTGTCGCCGCTGACCAGTGATCACAGCGCGCTCGAGCTCTATCTCGATGCACTCGATCCGGAGATGGTCAGCCAGGGCGGCTCGTCGCTCGCCGCCGCGATCGCGCAGGCGACCGATCTCGTTCGTGGATCCGAGACCGCTGGCGGTGAGCGTGCCGTGGTCCTGCTCAGCGATGGCGAAGCACTCGAGGAGGTCGGCGGCGTGGAGGCGGCCGCGGACCGTGCCGCGCGTGCGGGTGTGCGCTTCATCACGATCGGCGTCGGCACGCCGGACGGTGACCGCGTACCGGATATCGACCCGGCGACTGGACAGGTTATCGGCTTCAAGCGTGACGAGGCGGGTCAGATCGTGATCTCGCGACTCGATGAGAACCTCCTGCGCAGCGTCGCGCAGCGGACGGGGGGTCGGTATGTGCGCATGGACGACGCGGCCGCACTCGCGCGCGTGATCGATGAGCTGCAGGGAATGCAGCGCGAGGAGGGTGAGAGCACTCAGCGCGTCGAGCCGCGCGAGCGCTTCGCCCTCTTTGCCGCGCTCGCGCTCATCATGCTGGGGCTGGACATGCTGCTGTACGGCGGCGCCCGGCGCACGACCCGCACGCGCCGCCCGCTGACGGATGAGGAAGCGGCCGCGGGTGAGGCGGCTCGCCGGGCGCGGCCTGCACGCCGCCGTGTGGTGCACGCGACGATGGTTGCTCTGCTGCTCGGCGCGGCGGGTTTCGGTGTCGGCGATGTGGAGAAGGGCAACAGGCTGTACAGGGAAGGGAAGTACGAGGAGGCCGCCGCTGCGTACCAGCGCGTCGTGGAGAGTGGCGACGCATCGCCCCAGGTCTACTACAACCTTGGCACGGCCCTGCTGGCACTCGGCCGCTACGACGAGGCGGACACGCACTTCCAGCGCGCGCTCGAGGGCGTGGATCCGGAACTGCGCGAACGCGCGTTCTACAATCTGGGCAACCGCTTCCTGCAGGATGCGCGTGCGCGCAGCGACCTGCGACAGCAGGGGACTCTGCTGGACGCAGCGATCGAGGCGTACAAGAGGACGCTCCGCATCGACCCGGCGGATGTCGATGCGAAGTGGAATCTGGAGATGGCCCTGCGCGAGCGGGAGGAGAACGAGCAGCAGCAGCAGAGCATGCCGCAGCAGCAGGACCAGGAGCAGGACGAGTCGGGCGATAGTGAACAGGAGCAGGAGCAGTCGGGTGGCGGTAGCGGCTCGAGCGACTCGGAGTCACCGGCTGGTGAAGGCGAGGAGAGCGGCACGGAGATGGAAGATCAGCCGATGAGCCAGGAGCAGGCCGATCGGATCCTCAGTGCGATCGAGCAGGACGAGCGGGACCTGACGCGTGAGAAGCTGCGGCGCGGCCAGCGTCGCGTGCCGGTGCTGCGGGACTGGTAATGCTGCTGGCACTGCTGTGCGCGTCGCTGATGTGCGCGCAGGACCCGGTGCGGGTGACCGCGTCGTTGAGCGCGGGGCGCATCAACGTCGGCAGCACCACGACCCTCCAGGTAACCGTGGAGACGCGCGGACCCGCGCCGCAGGAGATTCGCCTGCCCACGCTTTCGCGGGACCTCGAGATTCTCGGCACGAGCGACTACACGCAGCAACAGATCACCATCCCGGGCGGTCGCACACGTGCAACGCGGCGCGACGTGGTGATCGTGGCGCGCAGTCCCGGCCTCTACCGCATTCCTTCTGTGATCGTGCGTGTCGCCGGTGTGACGTATCGTACCGATCCGCTGGACCTGATCGTCACGAGCGGCGGTGCGGCGGGTACGGGCGGTCTGGAATCCTCTTCGTCCCTCAACGTCACGCTGAATGCGGATACGGTGTACGTTGGCGAGCAGATTCTGCTGCGGGCCGAGGCGACGTTCGCCGAGGAGATGCGCACACGGCAGTCGCGCCCGGCGACGTTCGATCCGCCGGCCCCCACCGGGTTCTGGATCCAGGACCTGCCTGATCCCATCAGCGTGACGCTCCGCTCGCGGGAAGGGCGAACGGTCGAGACGCAGACGTATCGGCGCGCATACTTTCCATTGTCACCCGGCGCCTATCGCTTTCCGCCGGCGCGCCTGCATTACGAGATACGGCGTGGCTTCCTTTACGCACCGGAGACGCGCGAGCTGGTCTCCGACTCGGCGCCCATCGTCGTGCTGCCCGTTCCGGCCGAGGGCCGTCCGCCGTCCTACACCGGCGCGGTGGGCACACTGTCGCTCCAGGCGTCCGTGGCGCCCGCACAGATACGTGCGGGCGACCCGACCGTGCTCACGGTGGAACTGACAGGAACGGGGAACGTGAAGGCGCTGCCGGAACCGCGGCTGCCGGAGCTGCCCGGAGTCGAGATCTTTCCACCGAACCAGGAATCACGCGTCGATGTGGATCAGGACCGCGTCGGCGGCATGAAGCGTTTCCGCTGGATGCTCGTGCCGCAGGAGGCGGGTTCGCTCGTGATTCCGCCGATCGAATACGGCGTATTCGATCCCGAGCGCGAAGTGTACATCGTCCTGCGCAGCGACACGCTGCGCGTGACCGTTACACAGACCGCGATCGCAGCGCCGACCGACACCGCGCTGCGACCGCTGCGCACGCGTCCCGGAGGGACCCCGCTCGGCTGGGTGCGCACGCCCGCATTCGCCGCAATTCAGATCGTGCCGCTCCTGCTGCTCGTGTCGGCGATCGGCATGCGCCGGCGTCGAGAACGACCGGCGGGTCCGCGCGATATCGCACGGGATCTCATCCAGCGGCTCGAGGACCTGCGCACCGATCCCGCCTCGCCGGCACTGCTGGCCGAGCTGGAGTGGATCGCCAGGGATGCGGTCGCGCGTGTCGCCGGCATTGCTGGCGACCCCGTCGTCGCGCTCCGCCAGCACAAGCGCCCGGCCGCCGCCACCGAGCTGGAGACCCTGCTCCGCGAGCTGAACCGCCTGCGCTTTGCCCCCGCCGAGCCGTACGACGCGGGACGACTGATCGACCGGGTGCGCGCCTTTGTCGCGATGCTGGAGCCGCGCCGGGGATGGCACGGGCGCAGGGTTATGCTGGTTACGCTGCTCGTGCTCCCCGCAGCAGCCATGGCAGTGCAGGACGAGCCGCGCGACGCGTTCACATCCGGTGTACAGCACTACGAGCTCGGTGAGTTTGTCGAGGCTGCGAACGCGTTCCACGACTACGCGCGTGCCGCACCCCACGACGCCTCCGGCTGGTATGACCTGGGCCTCGCCGCGTATCGGGCCGGTGATCCCGGCCGGGCGGCCTGGGCGTGGCTGCGAACGGTGGAGCTCGCGCCACGCGATGCGGACGCACGGCACAACCTCCGCGCGATCGATGCGGCAGGGGCACTCGCGCGCGTGCAGCCGCTGGACTGGCTCAACGACTCGGAGCGGGCGCTCATCGCGAGTGCGGCATGGTGGTTGCTGCTGCTGCCGCTCGCTTTCATGACGGTGCGAGCGCGCGTTCGCCGCGGACCGCTGGTCCCCGCGGCGACGATCATCATCCTCGTTGCGGTCGCTGCTGCCGTCGATGCGACGCGTCCGACTGTAGTGACCCCGCTCGGCCAGGGAACACGCCTGTACGCGGCGCCCACCACGCGTGACGAGGCACTCGGTGATATGCCCGCCGGCACCGTCGCCCGCCTCGTCGAGCAGCGCAGCGGATGGCTGCGCGTGCGCACTGCCGAGGGCACCGATGCCTGGGTCGAGCGCAACGCGGTCGCGGCACCCTGACTTGACCGCTTCGGGGGCTCGGCTATACTTCCGCCACTTCCTCGAAAACACGGAAACGACATGCACCGGTTCCCGAATCTGACGGTGATCGATCACCCGCTGGTCCAACACAAGCTGGCGGTGCTGCGGAGTCGGGACACGTCCAAGAAGACGTTCCGCGCGCTCGTCGATGAGATCGCGATGCTGATGGGGTATGAAGCCACGAAGGATCTGCCGCTCGAGGATGTCGAGATCGAGACGCCGCTCGAGAAAACCGTGGCCCAAATGGTCAGCGGCAAGAAACTCACGCTCGTACCCGTCCTCCGCGCCGGACTCGGCATGGTCGAGGGCATGCTCCGCCTCATGCCGTCCGTGCGTGTCGGCCACATCGGTCTCTACCGCGATCACGACACGCTCCAGCCGGTGGACTATTACTTCAAGATTCCGCCGGACGCCGAGGCGCGCGACTTCTTTGTCCTCGACCCTATGCTTGCCACCGGCGGGTCCGCGTCCGCCGCCGTCACGTCCCTGAAGCGCCACGGCGCCGCCCGTGTCCGTCTCATGTCCCTCGTGGCCGCACCGGAGGGCGTGCAGCGCATGCTCGATGACCATCCCGATGTACAGGTCTACACTGCAGCACTCGACCGCCAGCTCAACGACGTCGGCTACATCCTGCCCGGCCTCGGCGATGCCGGCGACCGCCTGTTCGGTACGCGCTGACTACAGCTCCACTCTCTCCAGCCGGACAGCGACCCGGAAACCGGCTGCCTCGACGGCGCGGCGCTCGGGTGAATCGGACCATGCCACGGGGTTCGTGCGGTTCAGGTGAATGAAGCGGATTGAGGCTTTTGTGTCCGCACCGCTGTCGGCAAACCGCTTCATCGTTTCGACGATGAAGGGGTGGGGAATGGCTGCCATGTCGCGGCCGGGGATCTCGCCGTCGGCGTAGAACGTGCCATCGAGGTAGGCGACGTCAGCATCCGCGATCGCCTCTTCGATCCGCGTACCCTGCGCATCCCACCGCTCCCACTTGTCGATGTCGGGCAGAAAGATGACGGTCCGCGTTGGTCCCTCGATCCGGAACCCGACCGTCTCGGAGTATTCGTCGCGGTGCGGCACGTGGAACGGCGTGACGGCGATCCTCTCGTTGAGATGGACCGTCCGCCCGTCGGCGAGCGGCCGCAACTCGACGTTGCGATAGCGGACGAGCTGATCCCATGGACCGTTCGTGCTCAGAAACGCCTGCATCCGCGGCATCGCGTAGAGCGGCACGGCCTCGGCGCCGATGACCTCGTGCCCCAGCTGGATCAGTCCGGCGTAATGGCCCACGTGAGCGTGAGTGATGAAGATGCCGGTCAGCCCGGGCACGCCATCACGCGGGGCCTGCTCATCCAGCAGCCGCAGCTGTTCCCGGAAGTCGGGCGTCGCCTCCACCAGCCACCGCTCACCGGATTGCGGATCGACGATAGCGAGACTGGATGCCAGCCGCCTCCGCTCCGGTTCCCACTCGCGGCCGGGTGCCGTTCCTGCCTGGGGATAGCCACCGTCCTGGGCCGTTCCCAGAACCACGATGTAGGGCGCTGCCGGTCGGGCGGGTTCGTTCCCGCTCGCCGACGTGCAGGCCGCGAGCAGGCAGAGCGCCGTCGGTATGTATCTGCGGAGTGTCATGTTCCGATCGGAAGAGAGTCGTCGCGAACCATAGAGACCGAACCCGGAAGCAGCAACCGCGCGCTGTCTGCACGATTGGTATTCGGCGACGCCGGTGACCGCCTGTTCGGTACCCGCCGACTTCGCTATTTTACTGTTGACGGGCCCGTAGCTCAGGTGGTTAGAGCACTCGACTCATAATCGAAGGGTCGCAGGTTCGAGTCCTGCCGGGCCCACTCGTCACGAATTTGACGCACGGCGGCATCGGGTCGGAGCATTCCGGCCGGGTGCCGTTTCCTCGATACCCGGTATCCGGTACTTGATCCGCTTCACGATCCAGCTCCTGGCCGCGCTCGTTCTCCTCATCGCAGGACCGGCCGGAGGCACACACGTTGCCGGGGGGTCGAGTCATGGTCCGCTGGCGGTCGAGACGATCGGAGCGTCCGGGCATCTGACTGCCGGCGACGCCCTGCCGGCCGCCGGTTTCATGGCGGCCGCCGCCGGCGCGGAACTGGAGTTGCGCACCGGCCGCAGCACCGCGCCACGGCAGACGCTGTTTCACGGGCAGCACGGTGACCGCGCCAACGCGCGGACCGGCAGTGTCCACACCTCGCTCTACCACTCCTGCGACATCGCCTCGAGGCTGCAGCGCGGCGGCCTGGCAAACTCCTCTCTCGGCACACCTCCACCCGACGCCTGACAGCACCCTTGGCGGTGACGCAACGTGAACCGGACGCGCGATCGCGGCCGGCCTCCCTGCGATACCCGCGTGCCGGCTGCCTGCTCGCCGGCTCCCTGTTCTGTCACTGACGGCGCCACGGCATCAGCTGCGGCAGCCCTTCGGCATTGTCTCGATAGAGGTGTAACTCATGATGCAACGCTGCCTGTCGCGACTCGTGGTCGCGCTCATCCTTCTGGCCGGTTCCCCCTTAGTCATCGGCCAGCTCAGCGGGCAATCCGGCGAGGTTGTGCCGCTGCCGGCTTCCTCACTCTCTCCGGCGTGGCAGACGAACGTCGATGCGGCGATGGGCCGCGTCAACGGCTGGGTGAGCTCCGTGTTCTTCTTCGATCTGCTGTGGTGGGATCCCGACCGGACACTGCCACTCGTGGTTGCCTGGCTCGTCTGCGGTGCTGTCGTTCTAACTGTCCGCATGAAATTCATCAACATCAGGGCGTTCAGGCACGCGCTGGCCGTCACCCGGGGTCGCTATACGAATCCAAACGAGCCCGGCGAGGTATCCCATTTCCAGGCGCTGACAACGGCCCTGTCCGCCACGGTGGGCCTCGGGAACATTGCGGGTGTCGCCATTGCCATCAGCGTGGGCGGACCGGGTGCGACGTTCTGGATGATTGTTGCGGGTTTCCTGGGCATGACCACGAAGTTCTCCGAGTGCACGCTCGCACTGGCCTACCGTGACGTCGGGCCCGGCGGCACAGTTCTCGGCGGACCCATGCAATACCTGTCGAAGGGTTTCGCGGAACGCGGACTGCCCCGGCTCGGGAAGGCGCTGGCGGTCCTCTTCGCGGTGCTGTGCATCGGCGGCTCACTCGGGGGCGGCAACAGCTTCCAGGTCAACCAGTCGATGAACGCGCTTCAGGAGACGGTCCCAGCTCTGGTCGACAACGGCTGGATGTACGGCGTGCTGATGACGTTCCTCGTGGGTATCGTGATCATCGGCGGCATCCGTCGCATCGCGCGGGTCGCCGACAAGATCGTCCCGCTCATGGCCGTGGTGTACGTTGGAGCGGCTCTGTTCGTGATCCTGGCCAATGCGGCTGAAGTGCCATTCGCTCTGGGTGAGATCTTCCGACAGGCGTTCAGTCCCGATGCGGCGTATGGTGGATTCGTCGGCGTGCTCGTCGTGGGCTTCCAGCGCGCGGCGTTCTCGAATGAAGCGGGTGCCGGGTCCGCGGCCATCGCCCATTCCGCCGCGCGGACGGATTACCCTGTCCGCGAAGGGATTGTCGCCTTGCTCGAACCGTTCATCGATACCGTCGTGATCTGTACGATGACCGCCCTCGTCATCGTGTTCAGCGGTGCCTACGCCAACCCCGCGTACGAGTCGCTCATTGCAGGCAGTCAGGGTGCCGCACTGACGTCGCGCGCGTTCGGCGAGAACCTGCCCGCCTTCCCCTATATCCTCTCGTTCGCAGTGTTTCTTTTTGCGTACTCCACCATGATCTCTTGGTCCTACTACGGTGAGCGCTGTGCCGTCTGGCTGCTGGGCCCACGGGCGTCACTGCCCTACAAGATGATCTTCCTCGTGTTCGTGTTTCTCGGCTCGGTTCTGACTGCCACGAACGTTCTGGCGTTCGGCGACCTCATGATCCTGGGAATGGCGTTTCCGAACCTCATCGGTGTGTACTTCCTGAGCGGCAGGCTGAGACGCATGCTCGATGATTACTGGGGGAGCTACCGTGCCGGCAGCTTTGCGATCCACGGGGATTGATCTGCGGTGGGGCCCCCTTGTCGGTGTACTGGACGGGGGGCCTCCGACCGGCTTCGCCGGCCCGCCCGGTACGTTGACAAGTGCCCCCCGCTCCGTCAACTTACCGGCTTGTATCCGATTGCGGGGACGCCCCCGCACCATCTCCGTCAACCACAGTGAGTTCGTCGATGTTCGGCACGCTCAAAGGCCGGCTCCTGATCATTGCCGCAGTCGTGATCGCAAGTGCCGCGACCCTGTACTTCCGCGGCATCACGCGCGGCCTCGACCTGAGCGGCGGCATTTATCTCGCCCTCGAGGTGGCCGATCCGGACGGCACGATGTCACCGGAAGTCCGGCGGGAGCACACCGACCGCAACATCCATATCCTGCGCAGCCGCATAGATCCGACGGGCACGGGTGAGCAGAACGTCCAGCGCGTCGGCGACTACCGCATCATCGTGGAGCTGCCGGGGGAGACGGACATCGAGCGCGCCCGTCAGCTGATCTCGCAGACGGCGTTCCTGGAGTTCAAGCGGGTTGAAGATCTGCAGCCACTCATTAACGTGCTGCCGCGCATGGACCGGGCGGTCCTCGCGGCCATGCCCGAGGCGGCCGCCGATACCACGCGCGGCATGCAGCGTGACGTGCGCGAACGGATCTTCGGTGCACAGAGCCCGGCCGACACCACTGCGGCCGACACCACCGGTGCCGATTCGGCCACGGACACGACTGCGGGTGCGACGGCCGCTGCCGATCTCGACGAGCCGCCCGCATCCAATCCGCTCAGCGAGCTGCTGCTCGCGGCCGGCGATGGCGAGATGCAGGTGGCCGAGCAGGACGTGGAGCGTGTGAAGCAGTATCTGGCACTGCCGGGCGTGTCCAGCCTCCTCCCGCGAGGCACGGAGCTGGTGTGGGGGGCCCGGCAGCAGGCGCTCGGCGCTCAGCTCTACCGCTCGCTCTATCTGCTCGAGTCGGAACCGTTCATCACGGGAGAACGACTCGAGAACGCGACCGCGGCGCGCGACCCGCAGTTCAACCAGACGGTGGTCGGCTTCGAGTTCGACCGGCGTGGCGGACGGATCTTCTCGGAAGTGACGAGCCGCAGTATCGACAAGCGTATCGCCATCGTGCTGGACGATGAGGTGCACAGCGCGCCGGTCGTGCAGTCGCAGATCGGATCGAGCGGCCAGATCGAGATGGGGCAGGCACCGATGGAAGAGGCGCGCGACCTGGCACTGGTGCTCCGCGCCGGCGCCTTCTCGGCCCCGCTTGCCGAGGTCGAGAATCGATCGATAGGGCCGTCACTCGGGCAGGACTCGATCGACCAGGGAAAGATCGCCGGCATGATAGGCATTGTGCTGGTCATCCTCATTATGATCGCCTACTACCGTCTGGCCGGCGTTCTCGCCGTATCGGCGCTCGTCGTCTACGTGCTGCTGCTGCTGGCCGGTCTGTCCATCCTCGGCGCAGCGCTCACGGCACCGGGCATCGCGGGCATGATCCTCTCCCTCGGCATGGCGGTCGACGCCAATGTGCTCATTTTCGAGCGCATCCGTGAGGAACTCGCAGGCGGGCGCACTGTGCGTGCTGCGGTCGACAACGGCTTCCAGCACGCGATGTCGGCCATCATCGACTCCAACATCACGACGCTCATCACGGCTCTGATCCTGTTCCAGGTAGGAACGGGTCCGGTGCGCGGCTTCGCCGTCACCCTGTCCATTGGTATCATCGCGTCCTTCTTCTCGGCCGTGTTCATTACGCGCACGTTCTTCCTGCTTTACCTGGAACGTCGGCGCACGGCTGACGCGATCAGCATCTAACCGGAGATAACGGCGCCATGCGACGCCTTTTCGCGAACGCGAACTACGACTTCATCAACAGCCGGCGCAGGGCATACGTCATCAGCGCCGTCGCCATTC
>DATHUY010000167.1 GCA_035461765.1 Longimicrobiales bacterium | reverse complement strand
CACCCGTTCCCATCCCGAACACGGTCGTTAAGCCTCGCAGCGCGGATGGTACTGCCGAGGAGACTCGGTGGGAGAGTACGACGTCGCCGGCCTATTCTTCAGCAACGCCCCGATTGCGCCCAACAGCGCGCTCGGGGCGTTTCTGCATCCTGCCATCCTTGGCCAATCCGGCGTTCCCTCCGGCCTCAACGGCAACGGCGGTGTCAGGGGCCACGGGCACGGGCAGGTGCAGGGGCATGTGGAAGGCGCACGCACACGTTTAGGTGCACGGGCACGGGCAGCCAACGTTCCTCGCGACACTCCTCTTCCCGGCTTCTGCCGGGGCAGGTACGCTCCGCGGTGGAAGGCATCAGGGGCAGACCGGACCGTGATCCCGACCTCCGCAGAGCGACCCTCCCCCGGATCAAACGGGGCAGGTGAGGGATCACGGGCAAGGGCGGCTGCCTCTGCCTCTGCCCGTAAACGTGTGCGTGCGCCTTCCACATGCCCGTGCACCTGCCCACGCCCATGACAACCTGACACCGCCGTTCCCATGCCCGGACCAGGATGCCATCCACTGGCCCGAAAGCCCCCCGGCCCCTCACCCCTGCCCCCTGATCCCCTGCGCCATTCAGCGAAGTCCGTCGAATAGATCCGTCTCCAGACGGCGCCCACTGTTCACCGTGCTGAATACGCGGCAGAAATACTGTTCACCCCAGAGGGTCTCATGCTGGTTCTCGGTGAGCTCGTTGAGACGCTGGTAGACCGCGAGCTGCGTTTCGTGCTTCTGGATCGCGCGCCATGCGGTCCGCCAGTGGGCGCGGGCGTCGATCCGCGCGGTGAGCATCCATTCGGGCCAGGGGTTCACCGCGCGCTCCTCGCCATCGACCACGCTGACCAGCTTCTTGAAGACCTGCTGGTAGAGGTCCCAGATCCGGCGGGGCCATCCGAGGTGGTAGAGCTTGGCGACCCGGTGCGCGGGCTGATCGGGTTGGAAGGTCGGGTCGGCGGCGGCGACGATCGCTGACGTGGTGAGCTGTGAGATGGCAATGTGGTCGGGATGACCGTAGGCGCCATCGAAGCCGAAGCTGATGACGACATGCGGCCGCAGCTCACGCAGGTGGGAGACGATCCGGCCCAAGACCTCACCCGTCGGGGCGGCATCCAGATCTCCGTCGCGGTATCCCAGCAGGGCGACGTGCCGGAGACCGAGCTCCTGTGCGGCCGCGCGCAGCTCGCCCTCGCGCACGCGGCCCACGTCCTCGTCCGAGGGGCGGTACTGGTTGTCGAAGTACCGGCCGCGCTCACCGCGGGTAGCCGTGATGATACTGGCTTCGACACCCTCCGCCGCATACCGGGCGAGCGTGCCGCCGATCCCGAGGGATTCGTCGTCGGGATGTGCCAGCACGGCGAGCAGGCGAAGGGGTTGGGACATGCCGTAAGGTGGCGGTCGCATACCGTCGGGAACAGGGCAGATGCCGTCGAGAACAGGGTCAGACGCAAGGGAGTCGAGCTCTTCTGAGGCGGCGGGCGTGCCGGGTCGGCGTTCCTTTCGCGTCGCATATACGCGTGGATAGATTCGGAGCATGGAAGACATGGATGAAACGGCGGAGGCGCGCGTCACGCGAGCCGGCCACGTCGCGCTGATCGGCCGGCCGAACGTCGGCAAGTCGACGCTGCTGAACGCGTTCGTCGGCGAGAAGCTGAGCATCGTGACACCGAAGGCGCAGACAACGCGCGAGAGTGTCACGGGGATCCTGACGACTGACTCTGCCCAGGCGATCTTCGTGGACACACCGGGTCTGCTCGAGCCGCGCTACGCGTTGCAGCGGGCGATGCACGAGACGGCGCTGGAGGTCATTGCGGACGCCGATCTGGTGGTGCTGCTGCTCGATGCGACGCGACCGGATGAGCTGCCGCCGGAGGGTGTTGTGCTGGATGCGATCCGTCGTCGACGCAACGCCATCCTGGTGCTTCTGAACAAGATAGACGCCGGGACTTCAGACGCCGTCGAAGCCCTGGATGCCTGGTCGCGGGATACGCTCGGCGTCGATCCGATCCGGATCTCGGCTGCGCGGGGCGACGGTGTGGACGAGCTGCGCGCGGCGATCGAGGCCGGCCTGCCGGAGAGTCCGTTCTACTATCCCGAGGACGAGCTGGCCGTGCAGCCGGTCCGCTTCTTCGTCACGGAGCTGATTCGTGAGACGATCTTCGAGATGTATGGTCAGGAAGTGCCGTATTCGACGATCGTGCGGGTGGAGGAGTACCGTGAAGCCGATGACCCCGTGTTCATCCGTGCGACCGTGTACGTCGAGCGGGAGAGCCAGAAGGGGATCATCGTCGGAAAGGGTGGAGCCGGCATCCGCGAGCTGGGCGTGCGTTCGCGCGAGAAGATAGAGTCGTTCATCGGGGAGCGCGTGTACCTCGACCTGTTCGTGAAGACGCTGCCCAACTGGCGCGCGAAAATCGGTACACTACGTTATCTGGGCTACCGGCTGCCGCCAGCGCTGGCGCACGAGGACGAGAACCAGGGCGCCATCCGTGATCAGCTGAGCCGGGCCGCGGCGGACGCTGCGGGCGGCGGAGCCGCCCCCCGTGGAAAGAAGTCGGGAGGGAAGGCCGGTCAGAAGCGTGGCGTGCCGGCCGGCGGAAAGAAGAAGGCGTCGGGGAAGCCCGGAAAGCGCAGGGCGGGACCCGGAAAGCGGTCGCATCCCAAACCCAAGCGAGGAGATTGAATGCTGGATCAACGCCTGCTGGAGATACTCGTGTGCCCGAAGTGCAAGGGCGAGCTCGAGCACCGGCCGGACGCCGGCGAGCTGGTGTGTCATGCCTGTGGTCTGCGGTATGAGATCCGGGACGGCATCCCCATCATGCTGATCGACGAGGCGAAGCCGCTCGACGGGTCCTGATTCGATGCACGTGGATCCCCGGAGAATCGTCGAGTTCCTCCGCGTCGAGGCCGGCCGCCCTCTGAAGGCGAAGGAACTGGCGAAGGCGCTCGAGGTGCCGGAGGCGGACTATGCGGAGTTCCGGGATCTGCTGCGGCGGCTGGAGGACGAGGGTGTGCTGTACGGCGTGCAGCGTCAACGCTACGCGGCACCGGAGCGGATCAACCTGCTCGTCGGCCGGATCCAGACCACGCGCGGCGGCGCGGGTTTCCTCATCCCCGAGGATCGCAGTCGTGACGTCTTCATCCCCATGCAGTCCCTCAACACCGCACTGGACGGCGATCGTGTCGTCGTCCGGGTCGAGAGCCGCCCACGCGGCGACCGTCCCGAGGGCCGGGTCATCCGGGTGCTGGAGCGGAAGCGGGAAACGGTCGTCGGGGTGTTCCACAATGTGAAGCCCGGGCGGGGGCGGCGCTCGTCGCACGGTTTCGTGGTTCCCGAGGACCGCAAGCTGCCGTGGGACGTGTTCGTGGCGCCGGGCGGTGCGGGCGCCGCGTCGGAGGGCGACCTGGTGGTGGTGCGGATCACGGACTGGGGCAGCGGGCATCGCGGTCCCACCGGCGAGGTGGAGGAGGTTCTGGGTCGTCCGGGCTCGCCCGGCGTCGATGTGCTGTCGATCATCCGTGCGCACGAGCTCCCCACCGATTTCCCGGCCGAGGTGGAACGCGCCGCCGAGGAGCTGCGAACGGCCGGGGTGACAGCAGCCGACCTCGCGGGCCGCGAAGACCTGCGCGACGCGGTCGTATTCACGATCGACCCGGCGGACGCGCGCGATCACGATGACGCCCTCTCCATCGAGCGGAGCGGCGCTGGCTGGCGCGTCGGGGTGCACATCGCCGACGTCGCGCACTATGTGCGGGAGGGAGCGGTCATCGACCGCGAGGCGCTGGAGCGGGGTACGAGCGTGTATCTGGTCGACCGCGTCGTACCGATGCTGCCGCACGCACTTTCGTCCGACATCTGTTCGCTGATCCCGGACGCCGACCGCCTCACGCTGTCGCTGTTCGTCGATCTGGCCGCGGACGGCAGGCCGACGGGTCACCGCCTCGTACGGGGCGTGATCCGCAGTCGTCACAAGCTGTCGTATGAGGACGCGCAGGCGGTGCTCGATGGCGAGCGCAGCGTTGATGAAGAGACCGACCGGGCACTGCATGATCTGCGTGATGTGGCGCGGCTGCTGCGCGCGGCGCGCGGCAGCCGCGGGAGCCTGGATCTGGACCTGCCCGAGGCGCGGGTCGTCCTGGGCGAATCGGGCGAGCCGACGGACATCCAGCGCGTGATCCGGCTCGAGAGTCACCGCCTGATCGAGGACTTCATGCTGCTCGCGAACGAGACGATCGCGCGGCGTGCCTTGGAGGCGGACGTCGCGTTCATCTACCGTATCCATGAGCCGCCGGACAGCGGACGCATGGAGCAGCTGCGTGACTTCGTTGCGACGTTCGGCCACCGGCTGGGCGGTCGCTCCGGATCGCCCACGCCGCAGGACCTCCAGCGCCTGCTCGCGGCCGCGGCCGGCACGGCGGAGGCCGGACTCATCTCGACGGTCGTGCTGCGCTCCATGAAGCAGGCGCGATACTCGGAGCAGAGCCTCGGCCACTTCGGCCTGGCGACGGCCCATTACACGCACTTCACGTCGCCGATCCGCCGCTATCCCGACCTCGTGGTGCACCGGCTGTCGGCGGGGCTGTTCATCGATGGCGCCGCCGAGTGGCTGGATGAGGAGCAGCTGGCGGACGTGGCACGCACCTCCAGCGAACGTGAACGCGTCGCGGTGGCCGCGGAACGCGACAGCAAGGATCTCAAGAAGGTCGAGTTCATGCAGCGCCACCTGGGCGCCGAGTTCGAGGGCACGATATCGGGGGTCACCGCGTTCGGCTTCTTCGTGCTGCTGGACGATTTCTTCGTGGATGGCCTGGTGCACGTCAGCTCGCTGGACGACGACTACTACCTGTTCCTGGAGGAGCAGCACGCACTCGTCGGTGAGCGCACGCGCCGTCGCTTCCGGACGGGCGACCGGGTGCGCGTCAAGGTGGCCAGAGTCGACCTGGAGGAGCGGAAGATCGACTTTCAGCTCATCGACGCCGCTCAGGTCAAACGTTCATCACGGCGGCGCACCCGGCGCTGACCACTTTCCGTTCATTGACAGTGCATCGCGCGGGGCACTACCTTCCTGCGTTCTCACCGGGTGCTTTCTTCCGTCTTGCATGGGCTCACGAAGCGTTTTCGTCTATTACTCACCGGGTGGTCGCCGCGCCCCGGAGATCCTGCACGCGTTTGCCGCGGAGCAGGGGCTCACGCTCATCCCGTGCGGATCGGCGGAGGAGGTCGTCGCGCTGGTGAATCGCGGATTCCCGTCGGCCGTCATCGTGGATGGTGAAGGCGAGAGCGAGACCGCGGAACTCTGTGCCCAGCTCAAGCAGGACGCCTTCAGCGCCATCGTGCCGATTGTGATCCTGACGCCGCAGGGTCGGGAAGACCTGGTCCTGGCGGCTCTGGAAGCGGGTGCGGACGAGGTGCTGACGGAGGCCATGGAGCCTCGCGAGCAGCTCCTGCGGCTGCGCATGATCCTGCGCCGCGCCGACCGCGACGTCAGTGTCCATCCCACCACGCGCCTGCCAGGCACCGTCCAGATCGAGCGCGACATCGGTGACCGCATCCGACGCGAGGAGCACTTCGCCGTCTGCTACGCCGATCTGGACCACTTCAAGGAATTCAATGATCGCTACGGCTACAACGAGGGCGATCGGGTCATCCGCATGCTGGCCCGGCTCCTGCGCGACGTGGTGAAGGGTCATTCGCCGGAGGGCTTCATCGGCCACATCGGCGGCGACGATTTCATCTTCAATATCGCGCTGGACCAGATGCGCGCGTGCTGCGAGGAGATCATCGAGGTGTTCGACGAGCTGATTCCGTACCAGTACACGGAGGAAGATCGTCGCGCCGGTTACTTCCTGGGGCGTGACCGCCGGGGTAATATCCTCTGGGTACCGGTCATGACGCTCTCCATCGGCGTGGTGACGAACCAGCACCGCAAGTTCGAGCACACGGCGCGCGTGAGCGAGCTGGCTACCGAAATGAAAACATTTGCCAAGAAATTGCCCGGCTCCGTCTATGCGGTCGACCGTCGCTCCGATGCGCAGGGCCGCTTCTTCGGCCGGTCGCTCGTCAGCGGAGACGAGCTCGAGGTAACCACTGAGCCATGAATATTCGCTGTCCCAACTGCCAGACCGTATTCAGAGTCGACCCATCGAGGATACCGGCCAGCGGCGTGCGCGCCCGCTGCGCGCGCTGCGCCGCCACGTTCCATGTGACGCGCGACGGCACAGCCTCGGCTCCACAGGCGCCAGGCGCGGCGACTCCGCGCCCGCCCGAGTCTGCCCCGTCGGAACCGTCCCCCCGCGGACAGGCACAGACACCGCCGTCGACTCCCACTCCGTCCTATCCGCGGCCCTCAACCGGCCAGGCGTCACCACCCGCGGCTCCGGCCACAGGCCGGACGTCGCCGGCACCGCCTGCGGATCAGGCGGCGCCGCGACCCGCCACAGAGTCGGCGCCACGTCCTCCGGCCGCGCAACCGCATCCGCCGGTCGCACCGTCTCGTCCGCCGGTCGGACCATCGCGCGCGTCGACTTCTGCCGCCACACCGTCACAACGGCCCCCCGCCGGTGCGCCACCAGCCGCCGGCGCGACTCATTCGGGACAGGCGGGTGGTTCGAGCGGCCGGACGTCATCCGCTCCGGCAGGTGGCGCGGCCGGCGCTTCGCCATCGACAACGGCTCCGCGGCCGGGCCTGTTCGGCTCGCGCGATCCCAAGTCCAGGGCACAGCGGATCGCGCGTGCTCTCGTGTCTGACATCGTCGCATATCACCCGGAGCGCCGGGACGCCTGCCTCGCGGCCGGAACCCTGCGCACCGAGTTCCGCGATGAGATCATGAAGAGCTGGGAGGAGTACACGGAGCAGGTCGGTGAGGAGATGGCGAAGTCGACGCCGTATTTCAGGAACGCGCTGAACGACATCCTGGCGAAGGGCCAGCCCATCTTCTGAGCAGGGATGCGGAGTCAGCGGCCTGCTATCGAACGCCGGCGCTGTTGAAAGCACCAGCCGATCGGGTTAATTTCAGCAACATCGCACGGGGCCGTCCAGCTTCTGGTCGGCCCCGGTTTTCATGGAGGAGCGGGGAAAATGGAATCGCAGGAACTCGAGCGGCTGGAAGAGATACGCGAGCGCATGAGTGCGCTCGGAGGTTATCTTTGACATCCCTGCCAAACAGGACCGCATAGCCACACTCGATGCGCGCATGTCGGAGCCCGGCTTCTGGGACTCGCCCGACGCGGCGCGCGATACCATCGCAGAATCGAATCAGCTGAAGGCCTGGGTCGATCCGTGGACGGACCTCGAGCGCCGCGGCCGCGAATTGAGTGAGCTGGCGGAGCTGCTCGAGGCCGACGCCGATGAGTCCATGATCGCCGAATGGCGCAGCGAGCTGGAGCGCTACGACAAGGAATCGGAGCGGCTGGAGGTACGCGCGATGCTGAGCGGCGCCGATGACAGCCGCGATGCCCTCCTGACGATCCATCCCGGAGCCGGTGGCACGGAGTCGCAGGACTGGGCGGAAATGCTGATGCGCATGTACCAGCGCTGGGCGGAGTCGCACGGCTTCGAGGTGACCGCACTGGACCTGCAGCCGGGTGAGGAAGCCGGCATCAAGAGCGCAACGCTCGAGATCAAGGGTCAGTACGCGTACGGCTATCTGAAGGCGGAGAAGGGCGTGCACCGGCTCGTGCGGATATCGCCGTTCGACTCGCAGAGCCGTCGCCACACGTCGTTCGCGAGCGTGTTCGTGTATCCGGTGGTGGACGACGCGATCGACATCCAGATCGACGAGAAGGATCTGCGCGTCGACGTCTATCGTGCGTCGGGCGCGGGCGGCCAGCACGTCAACAAGACCAGCTCGGCGGTCCGCATCACACACGAGCCGACGGGCATTGCCGTGGCGTGCCAGAACGAGCGCAGTCAGTTCCAGAACAAGGCGACCGCGATGAAGATGCTGCGCGCCGCGTTGTACGAGCGCGAGCTTGCGCTGCGCAATGCAGAGAAAGAGAAGGTCGAGTCGGAGAAGACCGAGATCGGCTGGGGCAACCAGATCCGCTCGTACGTTTTCCAGCCGTACACGCAGGTGACCGACCATCGCACGGACATGAAGGTGGGCGACGTGCAGCGCGTCATGAATGGCGATATCGACCCGTTCATCGAGAAGTTCCTGAAGGAGTACGGCGCACGTGTCGCATAGCGCACCGGCCGGACAGGGGTCTGGAGGGGGGATGGAGGAGCGCCGGACGCAGGCAGTTGCAGACCGTCTCGCGAAGATCGAGGAGCTGCAGCGCCGTGGCATCGAGCCGTACGCGTACGCCTACGACGTCACCCATCATACCGGTCCGGCGCGCGCCCGCTTCGAGGAGCAGGAGCACGCAGGCACGCTCGGGGAGGGCGGTGTCGGGGAGACGGTGCGCCTCGGCGGCAGGCTGCTCGGCATGCGGTCGCACGGCAAAACCGTATTCGCGGATCTGGGCGACAGGGAAGGGCGTCTTCAGCTCTTTTTCCGGTCGAACGACCTGGGAGAAGAGTTCGGCCTGCTCGAGCTGCTCGATCCGGGGGACTGGATCGGCGTGGAGGGCTCGCTCTTCCGCACGCGCACGGGAGAAGTCTCCGTGCGCGTCTCGTCCTTCCAGCTGCTCGCGAAGGCCCTCCGGCCGCTGCCGTTCGGCAAGAAGGGCATTGATGAGGAGAGCGGCGAGGAGCGTACGTTCGGCGGCTTTGCCGACGTGGAGCAGCGGTACCGGCAGCGTTACGCCGACCTCGCGGTGAACCCGGACGTGCGGGCCGTATTCGTGGCGCGTTCGCGCATTGTGACGGCACTGCGCAGCTTTCTCGATGAGCGCGGCTATGTGGAGGTGGAGACGCCCGTGCTGCAACCGCTGTACGGCGGTGCATCGGCGCGACCGTTCGTCACGCATCACAACGCCCTCGACATGCGACTCTATCTGCGCATCGCCGATGAGCTGTATCTGAAGCGGCTGATCGTCGGCGGGCTGGAGCGGGTCTACGAGATCAGCAAGGACTTCCGCAACGAAGGCATCGACCGGACACACAACCCCGAGTTCACGATGCTCGAGTTCTACGAGGCATTTGCCGACTACCACGACATGATGGACCTGGTCGAGTCGATGATCGGTCACGTCGCGGCGGTCGTGAGCGGCGGCAGTCGCACAGTGCGCTTCGAGGGTCACGATCTCGACTTCACACCGCCGTTCCGTCGTCTGCCGTTCCTCGCGGCGCTGCGCGAGCACGGCGGCGTCGATGTCACCTCGATGAGCGACGCAGATCTGGCCTCGAGGGCGACATCACTCGGCGTCGAGGATGCTGCCGCGCTCACCCGCCCGAAGCTCCTCGACGAGCTTTTCAAGGAGCTGGTGGAGCCGCATCTCCTGCAGCCCGTCTTCATCACGGACTATCCGCGCGAGCTGTCGCCGCTGGCAAAGCCGAAGCGCGGTGAGTCGCAGCTGGTCGAGCGATTCGAGCTGATGGTCGCGGGACGGGAGATCGCCAACGCCTTTTCCGAGCTGAACGACCCTTTCGATCAGCGCGAACGCTTCGAGGCGCAGGTGCGGCTCAGGCAGGAGGGCGATGAGGAGGCGCAGAACCTGGACGAGGACTATCTGCGTGCGCTCGAGTACGGCATGCCGCCGACGGGTGGCGTGGGCATCGGCATCGACCGGCTGGTGATGCTGCTGACCGACCAGCCTTCGATCAAGGATGTGATCCTGTTCCCGACATTGAAGCCGGAGCAGGCGGAGTGAAGCGGCTCGAGTGGTTCGTTGCGCGCCGCTATCTGTCATCGCGCCGGCGCGGGCGGCGACTGCTCTCGCTGAGCACGTTCATCGCCATCGGCGGTGTTGCCGTCGGCGTAATGGCGCTGATGGTGGTGATCGGGGTGATGACGGGGCTGCAGCGCGACCTGCAGGAGAAGATCCTGTCGATGACCGCGCACATCCAGGTGACGGAGTCGGGCAGCAGCTTCCGCATGGGCAACTGGCAGGAGGTGAAGGAACGCATCGAGCAGATGCCGAACGTCATCTCCGTGGCACCGTGGGTCAATCCGAACGTGATCGTGACGCGGACGGGGGGATGGGCGGCGCCGGGCATGCTCTACGGCATCGCGCCGGAGGTGTCGCAGCTGCCGATCTCCGCCGTGGAGGACTCGCTCGCCAGCGCCGGCATCTCGCTCGGCGAGCCCGGCATGCCGTACGACTGTACGGCGGATCCGCCGCCGGTCGTGCTGGGGCAGCGCCTCGCGTCGCGGCTGGCGGTGCTGCCGGGGGATACCGTGGTGGTGGGCAGCTTCGAACATCTCAGCTATGGCGCGCTCGGCAACCTGCAGCCGGCGATGTGCCATTTCGTCGTGGCGGGGACGGTCTCGACGGGAATGTACGAGTACGACAATCTGAACATGTATGCGCGCATCGAGGCGGTGCAGAGCCTGCTGCAGCTGCCGCCGGACACGATCAGCATGCTCGCGGTGAACATTGACGATCCGTGGAACTCCGATGAGGTCGCGCGCCGCATCCGTGACGAGCTCGGCTTCCCCTACGAGACGTACGACTGGAAGTCGCTGAATGCGTCGCTGTTCTCGGCCCTCGCGCTCGAGAAGCTCGCCATGGCGATCATTCTCTCGCTCATCATCATCGTCGC
This sequence comes from Longimicrobiales bacterium, assembly GCA_035461765.1. Taxonomy (GTDB): domain Bacteria; phylum Gemmatimonadota; class Gemmatimonadetes; order Longimicrobiales; family RSA9; genus SH-MAG3. Next base: position 3,376 of record DATHUY010000167.1, on the reverse strand, counting down.
TGCGTTCAACATCGTGAGCATGCTCACCATGGTCGTGGCGGACAAGACGCGGGAGATCGGGATCCTGAAGTCCATGGGCATGACCGACGGCACCGTCCTCCGCATCTTCATGCTGCAGGGCCTGACCATCGGCGCCGTGGGCACGCTGCTGGGCGGCATCCTCGGCTGGGTGCTCATCGTCGCCGTGGACCGGTTCGGCCTGGTGCAGATCCCGGCCGAGGTGTACTTCATCGACCGTCTTCCGGTCGCGCTCGATCCGCTCGACATCGTGCTGATCGTCGGTGTCAGCATGGGCATCGCGTTCGGTGCGACGATCTACCCGGCGCTCCAGGCCGCCCGGCTGCTGCCGGTCGACGCGATCCGGGGTGAGTAATATGGAGCAGCGTGCCGTGCTGGAGGGCAGCGCCCTGCGCAAGGTGTACCGCGAGGAAGATGGCAGCGAACTCACCATCCTGGACGGGGTAGAGATCCAGGTCCGGGCGGGGGAAGCGATCGGGATCGTCGGGGCGAGCGGCGCTGGCAAGTCGACGCTGCTGCACCTGCTGGGATTGCTCGACCAGCCCACATCCGGAGTCGTGCTGCTGGAGGGGCAGGACGTGTCGGACCTGACGGCACGTCAGCTCGCCGCGGTCCGGAACAGCCGGATCGGCTTCGTGTTTCAGTTCCACCACCTGTTGCGCGAGTTCACGGCGCTCGAGAATGTGATGATGCCGCTGCTGATCGCCGGTACAGCGCGCCGCGAGGCATCGCACCGTGCCCTGGAGCTGCTGACGCAGGTGGGACTGAGAGCCAGGTCGAGTCACAAGTCCTCGGAGCTCTCCGGTGGTGAGCAGCAGCGTGTGGCCGTCGCCCGTGCGCTGGCGAACCGGCCGGCGCTGCTGCTGGCGGATGAGCCGAGCGGTAACCTGGACACTCACACCAGCGCGCAGCTGCACGACCTGTTCTTCCAGCTGCGCGAGGAGCACGGCGTCGCGCTCGTACTCGCAACGCACAACCGCGAGCTCGCCGCACGCACGGACCGGATACTCGAGGTCAGGGATACCAGACTGTCGAATGTTACACGCGCGGATTGACCATGCTGTGTGAAAACTGCGGCGAACGCGACGCCAGCATCCATTACACGCAGATCGAGAAGAACGAGATGCAGACCCTGCACCTCTGCGAGCAGTGCGCCGCGGACAAGGGCCTGCAGCCGGGCGTCAACGCGGGCAGCTTCCCGCTCACCGACTTCCTCGCCCAGATGGGCCGTTCCGGGCCGGAATCGCCGAGCAGCGGCCCCTGCGCGTTCTGCGGCCTCACGCTCGACGACTTCAAGAAGACGGGCCGTCTCGGCTGCTCTCACTGCTACGTCACGTTCGATGCGCACCTGGGCGGCCTCCTGCGCCGGCTCCATGGCGGCACGCAGCACGTCGGCAAGGTCTACCTGCCGCCCGATCCCTCGCATGCGGAACAGCAGGAGCGGCTGGCAGGGCTGCGGCGCAAGCTCGATCGGGCCGTGCAGTCCGAGGACTTCGAGCGCGCGGCGGAGCTGCGCGACCTGATCCGCACGCTCGAGGGGGCGGCATGAGCGAGAACGGCTTCCAGAGCGTGGGCCTCGGCTGGCTCGAGGGAAGCGGTGCCCACAGCGACATCGTGCTCTCCACACGCGTGCGCCTCGCCAGAAACCTCCAGGGCCACGCGTTCGCGGCGCGCATCCGCGATGGCGAGCGCGAGGAGATCCTGGAGCAGGTCCGCTCGGCCGTGCAGCGGACAGCGCTCGCGGGCGGCGCCGGATACGAGCTGTCCGCCACGCCCACACTCGGCCGCCGGATTCTCCACGAGCGTCACCTGGTCTCCCGCGAGCTGGCCGGCCTCTCGGGCGATTCGCCCGCCCGCGGATCGGGCCTCTTCATGGGGCCGCAGGACGCCGTCGGCGTCATGGTGAACGAGGAGGATCACCTCCGGATGCAGGCCATCCTGTCCGGACTTCGCCTCCAGGAAGCGTTCCATCGGGTAGACGAGCTGGACGAGGAGCTGGGGGTCCAGCTGCCGTTCGCGTACCATCAGGAATACGGGTATCTTACGAGCTGCCCCACGAACGTCGGAACGGGCCTGCGCGCGTCGATTCTGATACACCTGCCCGGCCTCGTCCTGACGAAGGAGATCGGCAAGGTGCTGCAGGGCATCAGCCAGGTCGGACTGACGTTCCGCGGCCTGTACGGCGAGGGGTCGGAGGTGGTGGGCAATTTCTTCCAGATCTCCAACCAGACCACGCTCGGCAAGAGCGAGGAGGATCTGGTGGAGCATCTGCAGAAGATCGTCGGACGCGTGATTCAGTACGAGATGGGCGCGCGCGAAATCCTGATGCGCGACGCGCCGACGGTGATCGAGGACAAGATCTGGCGTGCCTATGGACTGCTGCGTTACGCACGCTCACTTTCCTTCGATGAGGTGATGAATCTGTTGAGTGGCGTGAGGCTCGGAATGAGCATGAACCTTCTATCCGGGCTCCGTGTATACACGCTCAACAAACTCATGATTTTTGCGCGCGATGCACACCTCGAGCAGGCCGCCGGACGCCCGCTCCGGGATGCGGAGAGCGATTTGCACAGAGCTGCATACGTCCGGCGCGTGCTGGCCACCGAAGGCGACGTCTCCGCCGATCCGGGGGACGCGCAGGACGATCTGAAGACGAGCTAGACGCAACCGTCTCGGGGCGACTGAGGTTCCCATGAATTACAATTTCACAGACCGTGTCCGGAAGGTGCTGGCGATGGCCCGCGAGGAGGCCATCAGGCTGCAGCACGACTACGTCGGTACGGAGCACATTCTGCTCGGCCTCATTCGCGAGGGGGAGGGTGTCGCCGCTGCCGTTCTGATGAACCTGAACGTGGACCTGGAGCAGATCCACGAGCGCATCGAGGACTCCGTCCGCAAGGGCAAGGCGACGATCGCGCTGGGTGAACTGCCGTATACGTCGCGGGCGAAGAAGGTCCTCGAGTACGCGATGGCGGAAGCGCGTGAGCTGAACCATTCCTACGTCGGGACGGAGCATCTGCTGCTCGGCCTGCTGCGTGAGGAGAAGGGCATCGCCGCACAGGTGCTCAACGGCCTGGGCGTAACGCTCGAGGACGCGCGCGCGGAGACGCTGAAGCTGCTCGGCAGCGACGTCGGGCCTTCGCCTTCGGGCGGCTCCGGCAGCGGCGGCGGCAGCACGGCTGCGCCGAAGGGCGAGAAGAAGAGCAAGACGCCCGCGCTCGATCATTTCTGCCGTGACCTGACGGAGCTGGCGCGCGAGGACAAGCTGGACCCGACCATCGGCCGCGAGAAGGAGATCGAGCGGGTGATGGAGGTGCTCAGCCGTCGCAAGAAGAACAACCCGGTGCTGATCGGCGAG
>DATHUY010000166.1 GCA_035461765.1 Longimicrobiales bacterium | reverse complement strand
TCTGTCCAACTGAGCTACGGGCGCAGAATCCGACAATCGGGGCGCTCGGATTTGAACCGAGGACCTCCTGCTCCCAAAGCAGGCGCGCTACCAAGCTGCGCCACGCCCCGTGGGAGCAGGACATTTTAGCGGAAAAGGAGGGCCGGGTCAAGGACATGCGGACGTCGCGAGCCGCCATTCCAGCGCCGGTCAGCACGCGGTTCAGTCGGCGGTCAGCGCGCGGGCGGGAACGGCACCGGCCAGAGCACGGAACGCGCGTGCCCGGTGACTGTGACGATGCTTCTGCTCGCGGGTCGCTTCGCCGAACGAGTGCCCGAGAGCAGGCACGAAGAACAGCGGGTCGTACCCGAAGCCGGCGGTTCCCTGCGGGTCGTGAAGAATGCGTCCCGCGCACGTACCGATGGCGCTGAAGCGACGGCCGTCCGGCAGATGCAGTACAGCGGCGCACGTGTAATGGGCAGTGCGGAGCTCATCGGGAGTGTCGCGCAGCTCGCGCAGAAGGCGCTCGTTGTTCGCGCGATCCTGCGCGACGCCGGCGAGTCCGGGTGTGCCCGCGAACCGTCGGGAGCGGACGCCGGGAGCACCGCTGAGGGCGTGCACGCTGATTCCGGAATCATCGGCGAGAGTCGGCTGACCGGTGATGCGCATGAACCACTCGGCCTTGGCGTGCGCATTGGCGAGAAAGGTCTCGTGCACCTCGATGTTCTCTTCGGCGTCAATCTCCTGGATGCCGGCGTCATCGAGAGTGACGATGTCGGCATGGAGAACGGGCTCGAGAATCTCGCGGATCTCGCCCGCCTTGTCGCGGCTGCGGCTCGCGAGGATGAGGCGCGGGCGTGGTGCGCGCTGCACGATCAGTCGGCGAGGGCAGCGCGCTGCAGCTGCAGGAGCTGAGCAATGCCGTCCAGCCCGATGCGCAGAAGGGACTGCAGCTCGTCGGGACTGAAGCTCTGGTTCTCCGCCGTGCCCTGCACCTCGACGAGGCGACCGGACTCGAGTGCAACGAGGTTCATGTCCACGTCGGCGCGCACGTCCTCCAGGTAATCGAGGTCCAGGCGCGGCTCGCCGCCGATGATGCCGACACTGGTCGCGGCCACGAGCTCACGAATGGGCGTCGCGTCGAGCAATCCCTGATTCACGATCCAGGAACACGCATCGTGCAGGGCGATCGCGGCACCGGTGATGGCAGCGGTACGCGTGCCGCCATCGGCCACGAGCACGTCGCAGTCGACCAGGATGCTGCGCTCGCCGAGGGCGGCGAGATCAATGGACGCTCGCAACGCACGTCCAATGAGCCGCTGGATCTCCTGTGTGCGACCGCCGATCTTGCCGCGCTCGCGACCACTGCGTGTGTGCGTCGCACGCGGCAGCATGGCGTATTCCGCCGTCACCCACCCCAGCCCGGAGCCACGCCGCCAGTCGGGCACGTTCTGCTGCACACTCGCCGTGCACAGCACCCTGGTCATGCCGGTGGAAATGAGACACGACCCTTCGGCATAGGGTGCGGCAGCGCGCTCGATCCTGATGTCGCGCAGCTGTTCGTTCGTGCGACCGGCGCGCTGTGTGTGCTCAGGTGGATTCATGATCCCCGTGCTGAATGCGATGAAGGATGTCGGTTGTCGAGCGCCCGGTCACGAACGGGATCAGGACGAGTGTGCCGCCATGACTCTCGACGAGCTCACGGCCCACCACCTGATCGGGCGTGTAGTCGCCGCCCTTGACGAGCACGTCCGGCAGGAGAGCGCCGATGAGCTCGGCAGGCGTGTCCTCGTCGAACATCGTCACGGCGTCGACGCACGCGAGCGCGGCCAGCACATAGGCCCGGTCGTCCTGCTGCACGACGGGCCGGCCCTCACCCTTCAGCCGGCGTACGGAGGCATCCGTATTGACGCCGACGATGAGGCGATCGCCCAGGGCACGGGCCTGCGTCAGATACGTCACGTGACCGCGGTGCAGGATGTCGAAGCAGCCGTTCGTGAAGACGACGCGTTCCGAGCGCGGCCGTCCAAACCTCTCCAGGAGTTGCTCCCTCCCGAGTATCCGCGCCGCGGGGTCGATTGTGCTGCTCATGGCGCGGGCGGACGCGGCACGGCGGTGTTCACCGAGCGGATGGCACGCAGGACATCCTGCGCGCCGCGTCCAATCAGCTGGTCCGCCAGGTCCTCGCCTGTCGCGCGTCCATCGGCCGCCGACCCAGTGACCTGTCCGCGAATGATCGTGGTGCCGTCGAGGGACGAAACGAGCCCGTGCAGTGTCAGGCGCGAACCGTCGATCGTACCGAGTGCGCCGATCGGAATCTGGCAGCCGCCCTCGAGACGCGCGAGAAAGGTCCGTTCCGCATCGGTCGCGGCGCGGGTGTCATCGTCGTTCAGTGTCTGAAGTCGCGCGAGCGTATCGTCGTCATCGGCGCGCGCGACCAGGGCGAGTGCTCCCTGCCCGGCGGCGGGCAGCCAGTGCGGTGGATCGAGCAACTCGCCGACGCGATCCTCACGGCCGAAGCGGCGCACGCCGGCGAGGGCGAGGATGATGCCGTCGTAATGACCCTGCTCCAGCTTCTGTAGTCGTGTGTCGAGGTTGCCGCGGAGATCATCGACCATGAGGTCCGGTCGTGCGGCGAGCAGGAGGGCACGCCGTCGAAGCGAGCTGGTGCCGACGCGCGCACCCGGCTCCAGCTCACCCAGGTTCCGCGGGCGGCCAGGCGCGGGCAGGAACGCATCGCGCGGGTCCTCGCGCACCAGGACGGCGGCGAGCGTCAGGCCATCGGGCAGTCGGGTCGGCACGTCCTTGTAGGAATGGACGGCGACGTGCGCACGGCCATCGAGCAGGGCGGCGTCGACCTCCTTCGTGAAGAGGCCGCGGTCACCGATCATCGCGAGGGGCACGTCAGTGATGCGATCGCCGGTGGTATGCAGCACCTCGATCCCGACGTCGATTCCCGGATGCAGTCGGCGCAGCAGCGCCTGAATGTGATGGGCCTGCCAGAGTGCGAGCGTGCTGCCGCGGGAAGCGAGTCTCAGCGTCACGGCGTCACACTGGGGGCATGTCCCTGTGCGTGCAGTCCCGGCGTACGCAGTGGCGCATCGGCCGGTGGTGCATCCATGCGCGCAAAGATCGGCTTGAGCAGCGGCGGCGCCAGGAACGTCGTGAAGATCACCATGATGAGAATGGCACTGTACACCTCGGGCGAAAGGATGCCGTTCGTGAGACCCAGGTGGGCGAAGATCAGGCCGACCTCCCCGCGCGGGATCATACCCACGCCGATCGCGAGGTGATTGAGAGGATTGCGGCCCCAGCCCACGGCGTAGCCGCTGACGACCTTGCCGATGATGGCGATCGCGAGCAGAACGGCGCCCACGAGCAGCACGCCGCCGTCGAAAGTGCTCGTCCAGGGCAGAAACAGATTGAGGTTCACACCGGCGCCGACCGAGACGAAGAAGATCGGCGTGAAGATGTCGGCGACAGGAGCGATGCGCTCCTCGATCATGTCGAACTGGTTCGTCGAGCTCAGCACGATGCCGGCGGCGAAGCTGCCGATGATCATGGCCGAGCCGGCCAGTCCGGCGAGCGCGGCGAAGAGCAGCGCGAAGCAGAACGCGACCACGAGCAGCACGCCCCGCACGCGCATGGAGTCGACGAACGCGAAGAGGCGCGGCGCGATGACGTTGCCGAGGATCACGGCGGCGACGAGGAAGCCTGCGGCGATCACGAACTTCATCGCAATGCCGAAGAGGGTCAGCGCCGCGCCGGCGGCAAGGCCGCTCACGATGGCGAGTATCACGAGACCGAGGACGTCATCGACGACCGCCGCGCCGATGACGACGCGGGCCTCGCGCGTGTGCACGCGGTTCAGATCGGTCAGCACGCGTGCGGTTATCCCGACGGAGGTCGCCGTGAGCGTCGCGCCGACGAACACGGCCACCAGCATCGGAGAGATGCCCGCTGGCGTGACGCCGATGGCGGGCTGCACGACGTACCAGAACGCGAAGCCGAGCAGGAACGGAGCGGCTACGCCGACCAGGGCGACCATCGTGGCCGAACCACCGACGCGGAACATCTCCTTCAGGTCGGTCTCGAGTCCGATCTCGAACAGCAGGACCGCTACGCCGATCTCGGCAAGCAGGTGCACGACCTCGCTGATCGGGCCGGCCGTCGGCAGCAGCGCCAGGACGGAGGGCCCGATGAGGACACCGGCGATGAGCTCCCCCAGCACTGCGGGCTGGCCGATGCGCTCGGCGAGCTCGCCAAGCAGCTTCGCCCCGATGAGGATGGCGATGATCGTGAGGAAGAAATGCTCCGTCCGGATGCCGCCATCCGCGGCGCTCGACCCGAGGAGCAGACCCAGGGCAAGCAGACCGGCCAGCCGGCCGGTCCACCGCCTACCACTGCGACTGTGCACCATTAACGATCTGCTGGATGAGAACCTCGATCGCCTCGTTGCGGGCGATGTCGGCGGATTGCGTGTCCGGGCGGTACACGCCGCGGCCGCTCACGGCCGTCTGTTCGTAGATGATCTCGCTGTTCTTTACGTCGATGATCTGGATCGATACCGTGATCTGGACCTGGTGCTGCAGTACGTCGACGCTGCCGGGCTGACCCGGGCGATAGTTCTGCGCCGCATCCTCGTAGCGTGTGACCGTGCCGCGCACCACTGCATCCGCGCTCCGCTCGCCGGCGAGGCTCAGGCCGAGCGCGCGCGGCAGCTGCTCACGCATGGCGCTGAAGATCTCGTCGCCGAGATCGAACTGCATGGTCTGATTACCGAGCGGCGCAATGTAGACGGTGCGGATCTCCGCTGGAAATCCGCCGCCGCCCTGCAGCCCGTAGTTGCACGCGCCGCACAGCAGGCTCAGCGCGAGTATGGCGGGGAGTCTAGCGCTCACCCGGAAGTATCCAGACATCAGGCTCGAAAGCCGCTCTTTCCTCTACGTCGGTGACCCGCAGCGTGAGCTCGCGGAACTCTGTCCAGTCACGGAACACGGCCTGACCGGGAAATCCGTCGGCCATTCCGGTCAGCTCGACGGTCCGGCGGCCCGACCCGTCGGTCCATTCAGTGGAACGCAGCCGGTCGTTCTCGAACCGGAAGCGCCATTGCGTCCGATCGCGCGCATACTCGAGCGATGTACCGTCTTCGGATCGGCGCGTTCCCGTGAGCGGCGCATCGACGGGGCGGCGGAACACGCCGAGCGAAGCCCAGAGCATGGCCGGCGGCGGCAGCATGGCCTCCGCTGCCTCGGGGACTACGCGCATCGATCCATCCTCCACGATCGCGGCCGCGAGCGTCTCGCCGCGCGGGCCGAACAGATCCACGCGCGCACGCCGGCCACTGTCGAGGCGCAGCACACCACGTCCGCTGAAGCGGGCGTCGCGATCCGTCAGGTTCCAGTCGAACGTAATCTGCGCACGCTGCGCAGGGGCGGTCGCCGCCTCCAGCCGCGCCTCTTCCTGGGGATCCGGCGCCGCGACCGCGCCCTGGCCGGCGGCGCAGCCCGCCAGCGCCGCGACAAGCAGCGGAAGGTAGACGCGACGGGATGCGCGGTCAACGCGACGGTTGAACTGCATTGGGCGGTTTCGGTGCATTAGAAGTTGAACCCGAAGAAGAAGCCGATGAACGTGTCATCGAAGTCGCGGCCGTCGAACGTAACCGGCGGCAGCTCGCCGCTCTTGAACCGGCGCCCGATGTCCAGCCTGAGAACGAGCGGAGCGCCGAGCGACATGCGGAACGCGGTGCCGTAGCTGCCCCACAGTCCGGTCGGCTCCTGTTCCTCGAGCCAGCTGGTACCGGCGTCGGCGAAGAACGCGCCCTGTATGCCCGGCAGCCGAAGCGTGCCGATCGGGAACGTGAACGCGAGCGAGTGCAGGATCGGAAAGCGCCATTCCTGATTGACGAGCACGACGCGCGAGCCGGCGAGTGAGTAGCGCGGATAGCCGCGCAGCTGGTGGGTCCCGCCGAGAACTGCACGTCCGGGGATCGCGCCGTCGCTGAAGAAGCCGTACATCCGGAACGCATACGCCGAGTAGAGCGACGTGCGCAGATAGCGGCGGTAGTCGAGCGACATCGCATAGTTCTCCGCCGACGCGCTGCGCTGTACGGACTCCCCGGTCACGGGGCTCGGGGATTCGCAGACGAAGCACGATACCATGCCGACCGAAACGTTGAAGCGCTCGCCATCGATCGGACCGGTCGGCAGCCACAGCGTGTTGTCCTTGATATAGGAGAGATAGTTCGTCGACAGCAGCCCGCTGCGCGTCAGGTCGCGCGGGTCTTCCCGGGTATCATTGCCGAGCGGACCCTCACCGAATCCGTCCTCGACATCGACACGGTCTCCCTTCTGAACGCCGAGCTGCAACTCGATGCGGCGATAGCGACTGAGCGGATAGCTCGCGATGAAGTACCCGCCCAGCCCCGCGTCCTCGTAGATGTCCCATGACACGTCGCGGAACAGACCCTTGTAACGGAACACGCCCACCCCGTAGTTGAGGCGGTGCGAGAGGTTGAGATACAGGGCATTGCCGCTGAAGCTGTCCACCAGCTGCGAAAGGTCGCTCGCCTGGAACGCCGACACACCGAGGAACAGGATGTGGTTGCCGAGCATGTCCGACATCAGGAACTGCGCGCCCTGGGCGGCCGCGTAACCGGGGGCGTATAGCGCATCGGCGGCCGCGAAGTCGAGCGACATGCGGTCCCACGTACTGTATGGTTTCGCCCCCGCACGGGCGACGACCGGCGCTTCGAGCTCCGCCCATTCCCATGCCGCGAACGCCTTGTCGCCCAGCGTGTGCGCGCGCGGATCGAGCGCGATGCGCTCGCCGTCGTCGCTCACCGCCTGACGGTAGATGCGGAACGATGACGCCTGGAACCCCGCGAACGCGATGCTGCGACCGTCCGGCGACCAGCCGGGATCGAACGCGCCGCCCGTCAGCGCCGTGATGCGGCGGCCATTGCCGTCCGTGTCGACCACGTACAGGTCCGACGATCCCCCGCGATCGGAGCTGAACGCGATCCACTTGCCGTCGGGTGACCAGCGCGGCGACCGGTCGATCCAGTCACCCCACGTCAGGTAGCGCAGCGCACCGCTCTCCACATCGAGCAGCACGAGGTTGGTCGATCCGCCGGGGCCGAACGTCGTCCGGTCGGAGGCAAACACCACGTATCGGCCGTCCGGCGAGAACTCCGGGTCCTCGTCCCGGTAGCGGTCCTCAGTCAGCCGTTGCAGCTGCTGCGTGCGGAAGTCGACGACGAAGACATCGGCAAATCCCGCGGTCGTCAGGCCGGAGAACACCACCTGCGTGCCATCATGGCTCCAGCGCGGTGACCGCACGCCGACGATGTCGGGCCACTGGTAGCGGCCGACGACTTCCCGCTCCTCCGGATCCCAGATCAACAGGGCATCCCGATCGAGGAAGCGCGAGGAGATGGCGATGATCCCACTCGAGTTCACATCGAACGCGGATTCGTATGCGTGAAACGACTCGAACTCTGCGCTCCGCTCCCCTTCCAGGATGGTCCGCACCGACGGCCGCCGTTCGGTCAGCGACTGCGCATACACGTTCGTATAGCCGGACCGTGTCGACAGGTAGTACAGCGTGGTGTCGCTACCGGCCGCGTGCACGACGGGCTTGAAGTTGCCCGCACCTTCATCGACGAGCGTCGTTGCACCCACGTCGAGCGGCGGCCGCTCGGCATAGCCGGGAAAGAAACGCTGCTCCAGCGAGTAGCGCCACTCGCGTGACAACTGGTCGAGATCGACGCCGAGCACGCCGGCGAGGGCCTGCTCGAACGTGTCGTACATCCAGTACTCCTCGTACATCCGCACGATATAGCCGTCGCCAAAGCGGCCGGTGAGATACTTGTGCAGCTCCGCGCCGAGCGGATACGAGAAGAATGTGTACGAGTTCATGAACTCGCGGATCGTCGGCAGCCGGCCGTTGACGACGAGATCGCGCACGTACATGTCGTCTTCGGTGGTCTGTGCGCTCGACCAGAACTCTGCCAGCCCCTCCGACCACGGATGGATCCGCTGTGGTGACACACCCCGCTGCCGCCCCTGCAGCCGCGACGTCTCCGTCAGCTTCGACAGCTGAAACGCGTGTACGAGCTCATGCCTGAGCGTGCTGCGGAACTGCTCGTAATCGCCGCGGAAAGGCAGTGCGACACGCCGCTTCAGATACTCCGTGAAACCGAGCACACCCTCGGGGATGTTGATCGGAAGGATGTTCGTCTGCTCGAAGTGCGTGTCGGAGGAGTAGACGATCAGCGGAATCCGTCGGAACGGGTGGTGCTGGAATTTTTCCTCCAGAAACGCGTACGTCTCCTCGGCATAGGCGAGGGCGAGGCGTGCGACGTCCTCCTCCTCCGGATAGTAGTAGACGTCGAGATGCTCGCCGGCGAGCACATGCCAGTCGAAGTTCTCGTACTGGATCTTGTTCTTCCCGAACGGCACCGTCTGCGCGCCGAGCGGCGCTGCGCAGAGTGCGCACAGGATGGCGATGGCCGCGGCCGGACGGAGCCAATGCGTCATCGGAGGACCCGCATGGAAAGGATCGGATCATCCTGCACCACCCGGTCCACGGCATCCATGCCATCGATGACGCGGCCGAACACGGTGTAGCCGCCGTCGAGGTGTGGCTGGGGCGAATGCGTGATGAAATACTGGCTGCCACCCGTGTCGGGACCGGACAGCGCCATACCGAGCGTGCCACGCATATAGCGAAGCGGATTGATCTCGTCGCGAATGGCGTAGCCGGGGCCGCCACTACCATCGCCGCGCGGGTCACCGTCCTGGATCACGAAGTTCGGCACGACCCGGTGCCACCGTGTACCGGCGTAGTAGCCGCGCTCGATCAGTGAGATGAAGTTGTGCACGGTGAGCGGCGCGTCCGCGGAAGCGAGCTCGAGCACGATATCGCCGTGCGTCGTCGCGATGATGACCCGGGCCGGTGGTGCGCCGGCCAGCACGGGGGCGACGTACGTGCGAATGATTCCCTCATAGAACGCAGCAGGCTGCACACGGATTGTCGGGCGCGGCTCACCCCACGCCTCGGGCGGCTCGCCGATGCTGTCCCTGATCAGGCGGTGAACGGCAGCATCGGACGGTGCGCCGAATTCGCCGAAGCGCAGAAAGAACGTGCGCTCGACCGGCACGCCGGCGCGACGGGCTCTCGCCAATGCCTGGACGGCCGCAATGGCGGCATCACGTACGGAGTCCTGGCGTGCGCGATCATAGGCCTGGAGCAGAAGGTCGAGGTCGGCCGCGCCGGCCGACGAGCTCATCCCGCGCGTGGCGGCAGCTCGAACGAGGGGATGCGCCGCACCGAGCTGCTCGATGAAGATGCGGCGTGCGTCGGCAATGGAGTCGGAGATGGAGCGGACGGCTGCGAGGGCTTCCCCGGCCACCAGGGGGTGCTCGTCGCGTGCAAGACGCCGCAGCGCCGGCGCGGCATCGGCGGGGCGCGCACGGCCGAGCGCGCGCGCCGCATGCATGCGCAGAAGCCACCGGCTGGAGTCCGCCCACTCGAGGGCGACGGGTGCTGCCGTAGCGCTGTCCACGCTCATCCATGCGTGCAGAGCGGCCGTCCGCAGGCCGTCCGGCCGTCCGGACGCCGTCGCGTCGCGCAGTGCCCCGGTCGACGCACGATCGTCGGACTGTGCCAGCGCCTGCGCCGCCGCGACGGCAACGTTGGCTACCGAGTCCGCGAGCGCGTGTGCGAGCACGGGCGTCGTGCGCTGGCTCGTCCGATATCCTGCAAGCAGCCCGATGGCGTTGGTCCGGACGTGCGGATGCGGATCGCGTGCTGCATCGAGGAGGACCGCGAGCGCACGCTCACGCATGCCGGCACTGTCGGCCTGGGCGGACCTCAGGCCGCGCACGGCGTACGAGCGGACGCGCGGGTCGACATCGTCCACGGCAGACAGGAGAGACGCGATGGCGTCGGGTGACGGATTGCGGGCAAGCGCGTACGCGGCGCGCCAGCGCACCTCCGGGTCGTCGGACGATGTCCAACGTGCGATCGCCTGGATCGTCGCGCCATCGCGCGGGAGCCGCCAGGCGGCCAGCAGCGTCTCATGCAGGACGCTCACCGCACCGCCGGTCCGCGCCAGGATCGAATCCACGGCCGTGCGACCCGTGCCTGCGCCGAGTCGGCCGATGGCGGCGATGGCTTCCGCGGCGGGCGCCGCGCGGTCGCGCAGGGCGACAGCCATCAGTCCATCAACTACGGCCAGGCTGGTGTCGCCGAGCTCGCCGAGTGCAAACGCCGCGCGCCTGCGCACGGTGGCCGCGCTGTCCGCGAGGGCGCGCAGCAGCAGGGGCGTGGCAGCACGATCACCGGTGCGGGCCGCAGCCAGTGCCGCGCGAGCACGCACCTCCGCGGTCGGCGACGACAGCTGAGCGGCGACCAGCGCGGTGTCCAGCACGCGCGCGTCCTCCATGCGCAGCAGCGCGCCGAGCGCGGTGACCCCTGCCTCATCGAGCTGAACGATCCCGTCCGCATCAGGCGGCTCCGGCGCGACGACAGTGGGTCGCGCGCACGCAGCCGCGAGAACGGCGATGCACGGCAGACAGATCCTAAGGGACAATGGCAGAATCACGGAACCTTTCGAGCAGATCCTGCGGCAGACGCCGGGTGGAGCCGCTCTCATCGATGGCTATCAACTTCGTCCGGGCCGTGGCAAGGAGCTCGGTACCTTCATCGCTTTCGCGGTGGACTTCGTAGTCGAACGTCACGGTCCGCGACTGTGCCGCGCTCACCCGTGTGACCACGCGAATCGGATCATCGTACTGCGCGGCACGCGCGTACCTGAGGGACGCTTCCGCCACTGCGAGACGGATCCCGCGCCGCTCGATGTCCGCGTACGCGACCCCCAGCTCACGCATCAGCTCGGTGCGGCCGATCTCGCACCAGACCAGGTAGTTCGGGTGATACACGAATCCCATCTGGTCCGTTTCACCATACCGCACCCGCAGGCGGGTGACGCCTTCGACGGCGGGCTCGCTCATTCGCCGTACGGCACCCAGATGTTCTTGATTTCCGTCGCATGCCGCAGAAACTCCTCGCCCGCACCCTGGCCGGGGGCCGTCCAGTCGCGCGGGCCGGCGATCCACGTGCGCTTCATGTTGGCGGCCGCGCGTCGCTCCACATCGCCGCCGCCGTCATCGAGCGGGAAGTACCAGAGTCCGGCCACATCATCATGGGCGGCGAGGTGTGGCACGAGATCCGCCCGCCGGCCGGTAACGATGTTGAGCGCCCCCGCGGGCAGGTCGGACGTGTCGGCGATCTGGTAAAAGTCCGTGGCGAGCAGCGGCGCCGTCTCCGACGGCACGGCGATCACGCAGTTACCGAGTGCCAGGGCCGGTGCGATGGTGGCGATGAATCCGAGCAACGGCCGTTCGTCGGGGCAGACAATGCCGAGTACGCCGACCGGTTCACGCATGGCAAGCGTGATCATGCGGTAGGGCGTCTGGTGCACGCGGCTCTCCCACTTGTCCGCGTAGGCGGCGTAGAAGAAGAGCCGCTCGATCGACAACTGCACTTCATCGGCGGCGTCCGCATCCCTGTCTGTGAAGAGCCGGAGCCGCTGCGACAGCTCGTCCGCGCGCGCGGCCATGTTCTCCGCGAGGTAGTACAGTACCTGGGCGCGGTTGTGACCCGTCTGCTTCGGCCATCCCGACCCGTGCGCGGCCTCCACGGCGTTGCGCACGTCCTTGCGGTTGCCCTGCCCTACCTCGGCAACGACCCGGCCGTGTCGATCGTGCACCGGCAGACTGTAGCCGGAGTCGGGACGTGCCTGCTTCCCCCCTATGTAGAGCTTTGCGGTACGGTCTATCGGCGGCCCTTCAGCGGACGACGACCCATCGTCTCGCTCCCGCCCCGCCTTCGCCTTCTTCCTGTCGGCCGTCTTCGACTGCTCCGCACGGCTCTGCCATGCCGGCTTCACATACTCGTAGAGTCCTTCCTTGCCGCCCTCCCGGCCGAACCCGCTCTCACGGTAACCGCCGAAACCGGACGCCGCGTCGAACACGTTCGTGGAGTTGATCCATACCGTGCCCGCCTTCAGCTTCGGTGCGACGTCGAGGGCAAGATTGATGTTCTCCGTCCAGACGCTCGCGGCAAGGCCGTAGCGGGTGTTATTGGCCAGCTCGACCGCCTCGGCGTGGGTGCGGAACGTCATCAGCACCACCACGGGCCCGAAGATCTCCACCTGCGAGATCGTCGCGGCCGGGGCGACATCGGTGAACAGCGTGGGCGGGAAGAAATAGCCTTCTTCGGGGCAGCTCCATGACGGCTGCCACATCGTCGCGCCCTCTTCGATGCCCTGCCTGACAAGCGAGTCGATGCGCTCGAGCTGAACGGGTGCGACGATGGCTCCGATGTCGACGCCCTTGTCGAGCGGATCGCCGACGCGCAGGCGTTCCATGCGCGCACGCAGCTTCGCGGTGAGACGCTCCGCCGTGCCCTCGTGCACGAGGATGCGGGAACCGGCACAGCACACCTGCCCCTGGTTGAACCAGATGGCGTCGACCAGCCCTTCGACGGCGCTGTCGAGATCGGCGTCGTCGAAGACGATGAAAGGCGACTTGCCGCCGAGCTCCAGCGACAGCTTCTTGCCCGAGCCGGCAGTTGCCGTACGGATGATGCGACCGACATCGGTCGAACCGGTGAAGGCGATCTTGGCGACGCCATCATGTGCGACGAGGGCGGCGCCCGTCTCACC
>DATHUY010000165.1 GCA_035461765.1 Longimicrobiales bacterium | reverse complement strand
GAGCTGAATCGTCGAGTGGTGTTCGTGATCGAGACGCCCACTGCGGGCCAGCCGATCACGATGCTGGAATCGGAAGGCTGATCGATACAGATTGCAGGCGGGCCCGGATAGACACCGGGCCCGTCGCGCTGCCGGGGTTCTCCCGGCGCGCATATGACCAGCAGACAGAATGAATGGGAAACAGGTCGAGTAACAACGCGGCGCGCGTGGTGGTGTGCGCTGTTCTGCTGGTATGCGCCGCGGCCGCGACGGTGGCCGACCGCGAGGCGGACAACGCCGAGACGCGCGCTCCGATGGCGGAGGACCTGGGCCTGGCGTCCAGGACCCGGCTCGACCCGGCCGTTCATCCTGCGGCGGACCCGCAGCTCGGTGCGCTGTGGACGTTGTCGCGGCGACTGATCATCCCCGTGGCGGGTGTGGCGCCGGACGATCTGGTAGATACGTTCGCGCAGATCCGTGGTCCGGCGCGGCGTCACGAGGCGATCGACATTCCCGCTCCGGGTGGCACGCCCGTGGTGGCCGTCACCGACGGTGAGATC
Organism: Longimicrobiales bacterium; assembly: GCA_035461765.1. Lineage (GTDB taxonomy): Bacteria > Gemmatimonadota > Gemmatimonadetes > Longimicrobiales > RSA9 > SH-MAG3. The sequence goes on along the minus strand of DATHUY010000165.1, from coordinate 27,585 downwards.
CTGCGTCTCACCGAGCATGACAGTGGCGGCATCACACTTTATCAGCTCGCGCCCGACGGCCGGACGATGTTCTACTACGCACATCTGATGAAGTACGCAGCGGGTGTTCGTCCGGGGCTGAAGGTGCGGCAGGGCGACGTGATCGGATATGTCGGCGATACCGGCAATGCGCGACCGGGCAACTTCCATCTCCATTTCGAAGTCATGATTGCACCGGATCCGCGACAGTATCACGCAGCACGGCCGCGGAACCCCTATCCGCTCCTGCTCCGCGCCCGTGGCTGAACACGAACGCATTCCTGTCACATCCCCGCAGGACCGCGCGCCTGCAGCTCTCCACATAGCTCCACCACTCCCGGGCAGATCGGAATACCTCGCACTGCGCGCGCTGCAGATCGGGGCTGTCGCGGTCGTGCTGGCTGCGGTGACATGGAAGGAATTCGAGCTGGACCGGTTTTACGTGGCGAAAGAGCTGGTGCTGCACGTCACGGCGGTGATCGCCGGCCTGTCAGCTCTGCGTGCCATACGGCGACTCACGTTCAACCGTATCGATGTGCTGCTCACCGCGTTCGTCCTGGCGGGCTCGGTGTCGGCAGTCTTCGCGGAAAACGGCTGGCTGGCCGTGCGTGCACTGGCTGCGAGTGCGTCCGGGGTGGTCATCTACTGGAGCGCACGTGCACTACGGCGTGCGGGCCTCGCCCATTCACTGCTCGGCGCGATCGCGCTCGCGGTGGTCGTGGGCACCGGTACGGCGCTGCTCCAGACGTATGGAGTGGAGACGGATTTCTTCTCACTCAACCGCGCGCCCGGCGGCACATTAGGCAACCGGAACTCCATCGCACACATGGCGGCGTTCGGGCTGCCCATCATCCTGCTGGTGTCGCTGCGCGCAACGAGCTGGACGCGCTGGCTGATCGCGGGCATCGGTGCGATGCTGGCGGCGGCGACACTCGTGCTGACCCGATCTCGCGCGGGCTTTCTTGCCTGCGGCGCCGTGCTGGTCGTGCTGCTGACGGCGCTGGCCGTCTCGCCGACACTCAGGCGACACGGCCGTACGTGGCTGCGGGTGATCGTGATCCTGGTGCTTGCCGGCGCAGGCATTGCCGCGGCGACGCTCGTGCCGAACGCTCTGAACTGGCGGAGTGACAACCCGTACCTCGAATCGCTTACCGGCGTTGCGAACTACCAGGAGGGGAGCGGCCGGGGCCGTCTGGTGCAGTATCGTCAGTCGCTGCGCATGGCAGCCGCGCATCCCGTGCTGGGCGTGGGGCCGGGGAACTGGCCGGTCGTGTATCCGGACTACGCCGCGGATCGTGACCCGTCGCTGGACAACAGCGAGCCGGGCATGACATCGAACCCGTGGCCGAGCAGCGACTGGATCGCGTTCATCTCGGAGCGCGGTTTCGCGGCGACCCTGCTGCTCGTACTGGCACTGGCCGCGATGGGCATCCAGGCGGCCCGACAGCTGGTGCGCGGGGACGACCCCGATGAGGCACTCGGCGCGACTGCGCTGCTCGCCACGCTGCTCGCCGCGACGGTTGCCGGAATGTTCGACGCCGTGCTGCTGCTGGCGCTGCCGACGCTGCTCGTGTTCGCGGCCGCGGGCGCACTCGTGCCGCCGGAACCGGCGCGTGAAGAGACGCGGTTCAACGCCACGCCCGCAGCGCCGGCAACAATGGGCGCCGCGCGATCGACGGCCGGCACCGCGGCCGTGATCGTGCTGCTGTTCATTGCCGCGATCGGGGCACTGCGCAGTGCGGCGCAGCTCACTGGCATGGGCATATACGCGAACAGCAGCAGCAGGACGTGGCTGTCGCGTGCTTCGTTCATCGATCCGGGCGGCTACCGTCTGCATGTGCGGCTCGCACGCCGTGGCAGCGGTCTCGGCCGCGAGGCACGCTGCGAGCACGCCCTCGCGGCCCGCGATCTGTTCCCGAACGCGCGCGAAGCCCGCAACCTGAGCAGCGGTTGCGACTGAAGCCTAGGGTCCTGCGGCAGAAGTCCGGGTGACGCGCCACCGTCCTTCCTGGAGCGACCCCGTCCCCTCGTGCCGGCTCGCGAACGCGCCCTCGATGGTCCTGCCGTCGAGCTTGCCATCGAACGATGTGGCAACCAGACAGCCGCAGGCCGGATCGCGGTACGGCTCGAGCACTCCCCGCACACGGCCGTTCGCCACACTCACGAACGAGATCGGGATATACTCCGTCGCCGGATGGATGCCGTCCGGGTGATCGTGACGCTGACCCATCGGGATCATCAGCACATCCCCGATGGCGGAGTCGGCGCCGGCCTCGAGCCGGAACATGATGACGCCCGATCGGCCCGTTTCCAGGCTCCAGTACTCGCCCGACCATTCACCCGCCAGCGCCTGCACGTCCGCGACGTTACCGAGCACCGGAACGCGCGGCGGCCCGGAAGCGCACGCTGCCGCCAGGAGCGGCAATGCCACGGTCATCACCTTGATTCTCATCTGATTCTCCCCTCTCTTGTCCTCCCGACACTAACACACCGCGCTGCGCATGCTGTGGGGAAGGGGTAGCCAGCCGTGTCGGGGATGGCCCGCGAGAGGGCCGTCACATGTCTCAATGTACCGGATTCGCCAGGTGTCTCGAAGGGGGACCCGATGGAATCGCTCGCCCACCCACGCCTGCCCGTGCGTGGACTGCTCGAGTTCGCTCTGTATGGTGCCGACATCGTCGCGCTGGAACGCTTCTACGGTGATGTGTTCGGGCTGGAGGTGATCCGCCGTGCGGGTGATCGACTCACTGCGCTGCGCTGCGGTCATGCGACGCTGCTGCTGTTCGACCCGTCTCTGACACGCGAAAAGGGGCCTATTCCGGAGCATGGCACCGTCGGCGCCGGTCACATTGCGTTCGTCATCGAGGACCATGAGCGCAGTGTCTGGCGCGAACACCTGCACCGGCACGGAATCGAGATCGAGCGAGAGATCGACTGGGACGAAGGCGGTGCATCAATGTACCTGCGTGATCCCGCAGGGAACAGCGTGGAGCTGGCGCCGCCGACGATCTGGGGCGGACTCGGTCGTGCACTGATCGATTCCACTGCATGAGCCGTAGCCGGCGCGCGGTCCCGCAGCCCACGTCATCCCTCCCGTGAGGTCTCCGCTTCATCACGGCTGAGACGTCATCCGCCCCACCCGTTGCAACCCTCTCCGTGTATGTCCCGTCCAAGAGCGCATCACCTCAACGGACGGAAAACAATATGCTTCTGGTCGATGTTGCTGCCTCGATGATCATGGCTTTCCAGGTTCCCGTCGCGCAGCCGGCACCGCCGCCTGAGCGGGCCACGCGAACGGTCATTGCGGAACGCGCAGCAGCGGAGCCGGTGATCGACGGGCGGAATGCCGATGCAGTCTGGCGCGACGCACCACGCACGGACGGGTTCCGGCAGTGGGATCCGATCGATGATGCGGATCCATCATTCCGCACGGAGTTCCAGGTAGCGTACGACGAACGCAATCTGTACGTGTACGTCCGCGCGTTCGACCCGCATCCGGACAGCATCATGCGCGCGCTTTCGCGCCGGGACGTGCGCGGGCCGTCGGACCAGATCGTCGTCTTCATCGATTCCTACAACGACCGGCGCACCGGCTTCCAGTTCGCCATCAATCCTGACGGCGTGAAGCGCGACTACGCCGTGTACAACGATGCCCAGGAGGATGGCTCGTGGAACGGAGTGTGGGAAGTCGCGACGGTGGTGGATTCGCTCGGCTGGGCGGCGGAATACCGGATCCCGTTGTCGCAGCTGCGCTATCCGGATGCGGATGAGCACGCGTTCGGTTTCGGCGTATTCCGCGACATTGAGCGATACAAGGAACGGATCAGCTGGCCGCGGTTCAGCCGCAATGTGAGCGGTCTGGCGTCGCAGATGGGGACGCTGGATGGCATCGAGGACATCAGCGGCTCGCGGTCGCTGGAGGTGACGCCCTACACGGTTGCGCAGAGCGAGACGAGGGCGGCCGATGCAGGCGGCTTCGAGCGCGCACAGAAGCTGACGCTCGGAGCGGACCTGAAGCTGCGCATTACGCCCAACGTCACCATTGATGCGACCGTGAATCCCGACTTCGGGCAGGTCGAGGCGGACCCCGCGGTGCTGAACCTCAGTGCCTTCGAGACGTTCCTCGGCGAGCGCAGGCCGTTCTTCGTGGAGGGAACGGGATTGTACCGGTTCGCGCTCAACTGCTACATCGTGGTCGACTGCAGCACGAACGAGGGGCTGTTCTACTCGCGCCGGATCGGGCGCACACCGTTCCTGCGCAACTCCCACGGCGATGCATCCACGCCCACGTCGACACCGATCGCCACGGCGGCAAAGCTCACCGGACGCACGGGCAGCGGCCTGTCCTTCGGGTTCCTGGACGCCGTTACGCAGCACGTGGATGGAGCGAGCGGAACCACCACCGAGCCGCGCACCAATTACGCGGTGGTGAGCGCCGAGCAGGATCTGCGCGGGGGCGAGGCGGGCGTGCGGCTGACGGCGACAGCCGTCAACCGGGCACTCGACGAGTGGACACGGCCGTTCGCCCACACCAGCGCGTACGCCACGGGACTCAGCGTGCGGAACCGCATGTTCGGCGGCAACTATGAAGTGGCCGGCTCTTTCGCGGCGTCACGCATCGCGGGCAGCGCGGAAGCCATCGCCAGGACGCAGGTCAACGCGGTTCACTACTACCAGCAGCCGGGCGACGATCTTGTGCTCGATCCCGCGCGCACATCGCTCACCGGTCACGCCGAGCAGATCAAGTTCGGCAAGTACGCGGGCGGCATCGTCCGGTTCGAGACCAGCTTCGTGCGTCAGTCGGCGGGCTTCGATGTCAACGACCTGGGCTATCTCCGCCGGGCCGACCAGCAGGACTGGAGTACGTGGGCGTCGCTGCGCTTCAACACGCCACGCGGCATTTACCGCTGGATGCAGATCAACGCGAACCACTGGCAGATCTGGAACACGTCCGGGACCCGCCTGTCGACGGCATTCAACACCAATGCCCACATGGGTCTGGAGAACAACTGGAACGTGCATGCCGGCGCCACGGTGGACGGCCTGGGCGAGTCGTTCTGCGACCGGTGCACGCGCGGCGGCCCGACCGTGCGTCGCTCGCGCGGATTCTTCCCGTGGTTCGGCGTGAACGGCGACAACCGCCGCAGAATCGTACCGTCCATGTGGGTGAACCTCGGCTACATGGACGAGGGCCGTTCCCGCAACGTGCGGCTGAGCCCGAGCGTCAACATGCAGATCTCCACCGGGCTGCAGGCCAACATCGGCGCTACACTGACGCACAATGAGAACGCCACGCAGTGGTACGGCAACTTCGAGGACGGAAGTGTGACACATTACAGCTTCGCACACCTCGATCAGCGGACGCTCTCCATGAACCTGCGCGTGAACTACACGGCCCGGCCGGATCTCACGCTCGAGCTGTACGCGGAGCCGTTCGTCAGCACGGGCACGTATTCGAATTTCCGCGAGCTGAGCGCGACGCCTGCCGCGGACGAATTCGAAGAGCGATTCACTCCGTTCACGCCGCCCGCCGGCTCGAGCACCGGTTTCAACTTCAGCCAGCTGCGTACGAACGCCGTCGCGCGCTGGGAATACATGCCGGGGTCGACGCTGTTCGTGGTGTGGGCGCACGGGCGGCGTGAGTCACTGGATGTGGCGTCGGACCGCTCGTGGTCGGAGGACTATCGCGATCTGCTGGAGCTGCATCCGGAGAATACGTTTCTCGTCAAGGTCGCGTACTGGTTCAATCGCTGAACGAATTCGGGAGCGGGATCGGGAGCGTGTTCGTGTTCAGGATCGGGTGACGCTTCCGCTCCCTCATTGCATCGCGCGGGGTCGCGCCGCAGTTTGCGCCTTCATCATGTCTCACGGCGCAGAAGGCTCATGAAACCAACGGATGCGATCCGGCAGCGGCGTTCCATCAGGAGCTTCACGGACCGGGAAGTTGCGCGGGAGGAGATCGAGCGCATGCTGGAGGCGGCGGTGCTGGCGCCGAACCATCGCATGACGCAGCCCTGGCGGTTCTACGTGCTGGGGCCGGAGGCGCGGCGGGCGTACGGCATGGCGCTGGGCGACCGCAAGGCGCGGAAAGTGAACGAGAGCGATGCAGCCGCGCTCGTCCGGGAGAAGGTCGCGTCCGAACATGCCGCGCTGCCGGGCATGATCGTAGTGGCCATGGTGCAGGATGCGAATCCGGAGATCCGTGAGGAGGACTACGCGTCGGTAATGATGGCTGTGCAGAACATGGCGCTCGCGGCGGCCGAGCTGGGTCTGGGCACGCACATCAAGAGCGGCGCGGTGATGGAGGATCCCGCGGCGCGGGCGGCGGCGGGAGTGGCGGACGACGAACGCATCGTGGCGGTGGTCAACGTCGGCGAGCCCGCAGACGTGCCGACGCCGAAAGATCGGAAGCCCGCAGCAGCCGTGACCACCTGGGTAGACTGAGCGGCCGCACGGCTCAGATGCGTCGCCGGATCGACACGGCGGCCGCCGCGGCGGCCAGAGCCATCACAGCGAGCACGGACAGCAGCACGCTCGCCGCGCCGAGGCCCGGACCGAGGGTCTGCTCGCCGTAATACTCCCGACCCCACTCACGCAGCCAGTCACCGAGCTCGATGCCGAAGGCGCTCGCGAACGCGACGGGCACATCGGCGTCGCTCGTCCAGAACCGCGCGAAGCGGTCGCGTCCGAATGCGGCCTCGGCCTCACTCAGCAGCAGGCGGTCGGCGGTGCCACTGAACCGGTATGCCGGCTGCAGATGCACCGTGGCGGCGCCCGGCCGTTCCGGTCGGGGCTCGAAAGAGACGATCCGGTCGCACAGGTCTGCCCGGCCTGCAATGCACCCGCGGATCATGAGGTCGCCCGACGTCCAGAACATCGGTGCATCATCGGCTACGATGTTCGCGGCTGGTCCAGGCACCTCCGCCAGCCTGTAGCCGCCTGCGCGCAGCCAGTGAGAGATCCGCGCGCCGGGAGCGCCGTAGCGCGCAACGAACGTGCAGGGACCGAGGACTCCCGTGTGATGGCTCCGGCGCAAATGCTGGAAGCCGTCGATAAACATGCTGCCATTGTTCCCGATCCTGCCCGTGCCGACCATCGCGCAATACGCACCCGCGGAATCCACGCCCGTGTAGATCTCCAGGGACGCGGCACCGCCACGCTGGCGCACAGCGGGATGCCCGCCAAACGTGTCCTCGATCAGGAACACGCCCGCACGTCCGCGCGGCTGATCGATCTCGGCGGCCTCACGGGCGATGAACGCCGACAGCGTGTCGCGTTCAGCAGCATCCAGCGCCGGAGAGAGCTGAACGGTCACGCCCGGCGACGCCGGCAGCAGCGACAGCAGGGAATCCGCCCTCGCATGCTCGCGGTACGCGCGGTCGGCGGCCATCAGCGCGACCATGTTCGCCCGAGCGAGGCGCGTCAGCTCGTCCGATCCCCGCCGCTCATGAAACGGAACGTCGGGGACCGTGCGTGCCACTGCGGACATCAGCACGCTGCCGCCGACTACGATCGCGAGCCACTTTATCCCAGGCGCCATCTCGTACTCCGCATCGCCAGTAGTCCGAATCCGAGAAGCCAGAACATTGACCAGAGTCCCGCACGCGCGATCCCTGCGTTCACCTGCGGCCGTGCATCCTGCACGCGATCACGCCAGCCGAGCATCACTTCGTCGATCGGTCGATCCGCCGCACGTGCCAGCCTGCCCGCCGCACCGGGCGAGCCTTCGACGAGACGCGCGAACGAGCCGCTGCCGCCCACCTCCAGCGCATGCTGGAGCAGCGAGATGCGGGAGGCGGCATTTGTCAGGGGCACGGTGTCGCGGGTCAGCGCGAGCACGCACGATCCCATGTCGCCCGCGTGACAGCGTCGCACGGGAATGGCGGCGGACGTGGCCAGATCGCGGTACGCCCATACGTGCGCCTCGTCGACATACAGAGTGCCGACGCCGAGCCAGTCCCGCATGTCGGCGGGCATCACGCCCACGAGTGCGGCCGAGACCGCACGGCGCGCCTCTTCCTCATGATCCCGCCCGCTGTCGCGGATGTGATACCGATGCACCGTGGGCGTGCTGCCGCCCGCCGCGAGGTCCTGGGCGCTCACGTCGCCGCTGATCACAATGCCGTCGAGGCGCGTGCGCGCCGTACCCACCATCGGCTCATATGCGCGCCACGCATCGTGCAGAGCATTGATCGCGGCCTGCGGCACCGGCTGGCGGTTCACGAACAGGAATGGACCGATGACGATCGTGTCCGTGCGCAGAGGCGCTGCAGTCGCACGTGCAGAATCGCGTTCCGCGAGAAGACGCATGTAACGCTCGTGCTCCGCCGCGAGCGAGTCGATGCGCGCGCTCAGTGCCGCGCGTGCATCGACTCGACTCGCTCTGATGGCCTGCCCGCCATCAGTCGTCTGCACCTGCGCGGAAACACCGGAATCCGGTTGCGCGGCAGACGCGAACGGAGTGCGTGCGACCGCTGCACCGGCGCCCGCGGGGATCATCAGCGCGGCGAGCAGCACAGCGCTCTGAGCTCGACTAGACATCGATCAGCAGCCAGCTGCCGCCGAACACCTGCGACGGTCCGGGAAGGCGGCCGATGGCGGAGATCATCGTCGAGACCGGTGTGATCAGGTCGATGCCGAACTCACGGTCGAGAAACGGCAGACCGAGCGAGCCGGCGAGGAGGATGCCGACGAAGCCGATGCAGATGATCAGCGTGGTGCGGATCGTGCCGGCCGCCAGGGCGAACATGGCACCGTAGACCAGTGCGCCCGCGAGCAGGAACCGGGCTCCGAACGCGAACGGATACGCCCGCAGGCCGTCCGGTATCGCCGCGGTCGATGTCGCGAGCCACGCGCCCGTCCAGATCGCCAGCGCCGGCACGAGCAGGATCACGGCGCCCGCCCAGAGCTTCAGCAGGGCGTAACGCGCGCGCGGGATCGGCAGCGTCAGCGCATAGACGTGATTCGTCCGGTGATCCCAGTTCCATGCGGCCAGCGCGACGGCCGCACCGGTGATGGCGGCCAGGAACGGGAAGATGCTCGAGAGAGAGTCGAGGGACCGCAGGAGGTCGCCCGGATATGCGGCGTCGCCGAAGTCCAGGGTGAGTCGCACGACCGCCTGCGGCAGCGCCACGCACAGGAGCACCAGCGGGATCAGCAGCCAGCGCGTCGCGAGCCACTGCAGCCGGAGCATCTCCGTCATCTCGCGGGTCATGACTTCACCTCGCGGCCCGAACGCAACAGCTCCACGAAGACCTCCTCCAGATCCAGGTCCACGACATCGCGCACCGTCGCGCCAGCCGTGTCGAAATAGGACAGCATCGGATCACTCCACCCGCGTACCACCCACGACTCGCACGACGCGAGCGGCTCCTGCACCCGGGACAGCACCTCGAACGGCGCGTGGTGCCCGTTCGCCGGCGGCGCGGCGAGACGGATGCGCTTGATGCCGCCCTTGAGCGTCCCGATCGGCATCTCGGCCACTATCCGGCCGTGATCGAGCACGCCGACCCAGTCGCACATCCGTTCCAGCTCGTGCACGAGGTGGCTCGAGATGAACACCGTGGCGCCCGCATCGCTCACGTAGTCGAGCAGCGCCGTCAGAACGTCACGGCGAACCATCGGATCCAGGCCGTCCGTGGGCTCGTCCAGGATCAGCAGCTCCGGCCGCTGCGCCAGCGCCAGCAGCATCATCAGCTTGCCGGTCTCGCCCTTCGACAGTCGCCCGACGCGACGCTCGCCCGGCAGCTCGAACAGCCGCTGCAGTCGCGCCGCCCACTCCGCGTCCCAGCGGGAGTGGAACGCCGCATGGCACCGCATCGCCTCGTCCACGCGCAGCGACGGGTAGAGATGCGGTCGCTCCGGGACGTAGCCCGTCAGCGCCAGCGCCGACGGCAGCGCGTCCGGCACCGAGTGACCCAGCAGGCTCACCGTCCCCGCCGCGCGCCGCGTCATGCCCAGCAGCAGTCGCACCGTCGTCGTCTTGCCAGCGCCGTTCGGCCCGAGGAAGCCGTAAATGGAGCCCTCCGGCACCGTCAGCGATACATCCTGCAGCTCGAACGTCCGCCCCGCCCGGTACTTCAGGCCACGCACCTCGATCGCGTTACTCATGACTCGGCACCCCCGTCTCGTCCGTCAGCGCACGCGCGACATCCGCCGCGCCGATCCCCAGTCGCGCGGCTTCCGCCAGCAGCGACCTCACCAGCACCCGCGCCTGCCGCATCCGCTCCTGCTCGCGAACCTCCGGAGCGACCGCTCGCACGAACGTGCCGGCGCCATGACGCATCTCCACGAAGCCCTCCCGCTCCAGGTCGCGGTACGCCTGCACCACCGTCGACGGGTTCACCCGCAGCGTCGATGACAACTGCCTCACCGATGGCAGCGCCTCGCCCGCTCGATATTCCTCCGCAGCCACGGCAACGCGAATGCGCGCAGCGATCTGCTCGTACAACGGAACCGGACTCCGCGGATCGATGTCGTCGTGCATGCCCCTCTCCGGGCGCGCGGACCGGGAATCGACTCCCGGCCCGTCGGTATGACTGTATGGTTGTTGCGATACAGTAGTACTGTGGGCGCGGGCGAGTCAAGAGCGACGTGCCTTTACACGGGCAGAGCGCGGAGTCAGGTTGTCGGCGGGCGAGGACTTCCAGTCGAGGAGCGCACGTGCTGAGGCTGCACGAATATACGTATCATCGGCCGGGGACGGTGGCGGAGGCGGCGCGGCTGCTGGCGGCGCATCCGGGGCGGGCGCGGCTGATTGCGGGCGGAACGGACCTGGTGCCGAACATGAAGCACGGTCTGTTCACGCCGGAGCACGTGATTGCGCTGAAGCAGATCGACGAGCTGCACGGGATCGAGGAGCGTGCAGGGGAGCTGGTGATCGGCGCGGCGGAGTCGCTGAGCGCGGTATCGCGCAACCCGCTGGTGCGGCGGCACTTCGGCTCGCTGGCGCGGGCGGCCGGCTCGGTGGCGGGTCCGCAGCTGCGGAACATGGGGACGATCGGCGGCAATCTGTGTCTGGATACGCGGTGCACGTATTACAACCAGACGTATTTCTGGCGCAACGCACTGGGCTTCTGCCTGAAGAAGGACGGCGACGTGTGCCATGTGACGAAGGTGGGCAGGAAGTGCGTGGCAGCGCATTCGGCGGACACGGCGCCTGTGCTGATGACGCTGGGGGCGGTGGCGGATCTGGAGTCGGTGGGCGGGACGCGGAGCGTGGCGGTCGCTGAGTTCTTCGTGGCGGACGGGATCGAGAACACGGTACGGGAATGGAACGAGATCGTGACGCGGATCAGGATTCCGCTGCCGACGCCGCGTACGCGGACGGCGTTCCAGAAGGTGCGCCAGCGCGGCGCGGTCGATTTCCCGCTGTTGAACATTGCGGTAGCGGCGGAGCTCGGGGCGGCGCTGGAGATCGAGGACATACGGATCGTGGTGTCCGCGCTGGGTTCGCGGCCGCGCGTGATATCGGGGCTGGACAAGGTGGCGACGGGCCGGCCGCTGGATGAGCAGACGGCGGAAGCGATCGCGGAGCGGGCGTTCCAGCAGTGCCATCCGCTGACGAACATCATTGTTGACACCGACTGGCGCCGCGCGATGGTACCGGTCTACCTCAAGCGTGCGCTCGCCGAGCTGGCGGGCGGGCAGAACTGAGCCTGCATGAATCCGGACCAGCGGACGGCTGCCGAGGGTGGTTACCCGACGCGGGATGATCTGCCCCGCGATCTCCTGGCACGACTGGATGCGCTGCACGAAGAGGGCAGAACGATCTTCGAGCGTTTCGAGCGGGATGTCCGGAGTGCGGAGTTCCACCCGTTCAAGCCGGCGGATTACGGCGCAGTGGTGGACATGCTGCTGCCGTTCAGGAGCGAGTGCCGGACCTTCCTGGAGTGGGGCTCTGCGACGGGTGTGATCGCGATCACGGCTGACCTGCTCGGATTCGAGGCGTACGGCATCGAGATCGACGCATCGCTCGTCGACGTGGCCAACGACCTCGCGCGGCGGCACGGCTCGGGCGCACGCTTCGTTGCGGGCAGCCTGCTGCCCGACGGTTACGAGTGGCGTTCGGCGTCGGGCGATCCCCGGCTGGGCACGATCGAGACAGGTGAGTCCGGATACAGGAAGCTGGGGATGTCACTGAGCGATTTCGACCTGGTGTACGGGTACCCGTGGAGCGGCGAATCCGCCATGATGTACGACATCATGCAGCGCTGCGGTGCGGATGGCGCTCGACTGCTGATCAACCAGGGTCGCGAAGGCGTGGACGTGTTCCGGGTGAGCAATGGCAAGCAGCGCGCGTCAGGGACCCCGTAGGGGAGCGGTCGTGTATACCGATGATAACGCCTCAAGCATAGAGCAGGACTTCGCATGACTACCGTACTCCTCGTCGATGACCAGCTCGAGCTCCGTGCCATCCATGGCACATACCTGCGCGAGCATGGCTTCCACGTTGTGACCGCCGGCGATGGAGAGAGCGCGCTCACGAAGGCACGTTCCGAGTCGCCCGACATCATTCTCCTCGATCATTCACTGCCGCGGCGGATGGGTATCGACGTGGCGCGCGAGCTCCACGAGGATCCGCTGACGTCGGACATCCCGATCGTGATGGTGACGGCGCACGCCTACGGCGCGATCGGGCAGAAGGCGCGGGCGGCAGGATGCGTGGCGTTCCTGACGAAGCCGTGTGCCCCGAGCCGGGTGCTCCAGGAAGTAAGGCGTTTCACGACGGCGGCACCGGCATAGAAGAGCTGAGGTGCCGCGCACCGTTGCGCGGCGCCTGCCCCATCACTACTCCGCTCCGGACGCGTTGACCTTGAGTCGCAACTCCGCGCTGACCGCACGAGCGCGCCGGTATCTGGCCGACGCGGTGCACGCGTTCGACCATGCCCCCGTAGAAGTCACACTGTCCGTGCTGCTGGCTGCAGCGTTCTCCTACGCACTGGCGAGTGATGCCGAGCCGTTCCGTGAGTGGTTCGAGATCGGCGTCATCATCGTGCTCACGGGTGCGGTCGCGTTCACGGCGACGCTTCTGCATGCGCTCGGCGCCTGGTCGACGCGGACGCGATGGCTGGTGACGGCCGGTGGTGCTGGCGCAGCCGCGCTGTACGGGCTGCTCGTGCTGGATCTGCGCTGGGAAGCCGAGGCCTGGCGGGCGGCGACGCTGGTGGCCGCGGGCGCGCTGACGCTGCTGGCGGCGCCGGCGTTTGCCGGGCGGGCCGGCGCCACGGAGCGGTTCCGCCGGGTGACGGGGCGGCTCCTGCTGAGGACGATCGCCGTGCTGATCTATGCGCTGGCGCTGTTCGCCGGGCTGGCGCTGGCACTGGGCGCGGTGAACACGCTCTTCGAGTTGGACCTGGACGCGCGCATCTACTTCCACACCTTCGGCTGGGTGTTCTTCGTGCTGGTGCCCTGGGTGATCGTCGGCGGGCTGCCGGACTACGTCCGGCCCGAGGGCGACGCCGGCCCTGTCGCGGCGGCGGTCCACCGGATCTCGGCATACCTCGTGACGCCGCTGCTCGCGATCTACTTCATCATCCTGTACGCGTACGCGGTCCGCATCGCACTGACGGGCGAGCTGCCGAAGAACCTCGTCTCTCCGCTAGTGATCGCGGCGGGTCTCATCGCGGGCGTCGCCCTCGTGCTGTTCGATCGGTACAACGACAGCGACGACACGGCCGGATCATTCCGCTGGCTGCGCCTGACGGCGCCACTGTTCGTGCCGCTGGCGGCGCTCGGCGTGTGGGCGCTGAGCATGCGCTGGGACCAGTACGGCTGGACCGAGTTCCGTGCGCTGCGGCTCGTCCTGCTCGCGACACTCGGTGTGCTCGCCATCGCCGCCGCGTTCTGCGTGCTGCGGCGACGCAGTCTGCCCACACATCTGCTGCCGCTCACCCTGGCAATCGTGGCGGTGTTGTCGGCCACCGGTCCGTGGAGTGCCATGGCCGTGTCACGTCGCAGTCAGCAGGCGCGGCTTGCGGAGGCCATGAGCGCGGCAGGAATCGATGGGAGTGCGACCGCAGTGCGGGACACGCTCATCGAGAACGAGCCGTACCGTGAGATCAGCGAGACGACGCGGTACCTGCTGGCGCATTTCGGTCCGGCCGCGCTGCCGCCGCTGTTCGCGCGGCATGCGGAAGGCACGGAGCGGTATGTCGACGTGGTGTACGCCGCCGGCCTGCGTGCCGCGCGGCCGGACCTGGTCGCAGCGCGCGGCGCACACGGCCAGCTGGCGAGCGGCGCTGCTTTCGATGTCGGCGGTGACCGGATGTATTACGTGCGCGTGGATCGGACACCGCCCTTCCCGCGCGCCGCACCCGCGTCCGATGGCGCCCGGCCCGAGCGCGCAGACAGTGCGGCGAGCGGTGCCGCCGCGGACTCGCTCGTCGTGCGCGTGCCCGTGGCGGGGCTGACTCTGCTGGCGGACCTGGCGCCAATCAGTCGCAGCCTGCTGAATGCGCCTCCCGGCCAGGGTACGCTGTCACCGGACCTGGCGGCGGTCGTGCTGCGAGACGAAACCGGCCGCGAACGGGGTGAGCTGTTCGTCATCGAGGTCGGTTTCGGCGGCGATGCTGACCTGCACGTTTACCAGCTGGTCGGCCTCGTCAGGCTGATCGACCGGTGACGCGCGTGTTCCCGAACTTTTCTGCCGGTGGCGGAGCCGCTAACATGCGACGTTCGCCGTCATTCCCCATGGAGATAGTGACATGAAGAAGCGGATGATCGCGGCCGCACCGGCCGCCCTGCTGCGCGGTCTGCTCGCGGTGCTGACGATCCTGACCATGGTCCCGGCGCAGTCCCTCGCCCAGGACCGGCTGCCCACCATGCCGGGCTACGAGCAGTACCAGCGCATTGCCGGTCTGCGGCAGGGCGCAGTGCGACTGGGGTCGCTCAACGCCACGTGGCTGGATGATGGGAGCGCGTTCGATTATCAGCAGGATGGCAAGCGCTTCCGCTACGATGTCGCAGCGCGGACGGCGACCGAGCTTCCGCCCGAAGCGGGTGACGGCGACCGCGGCGGCCGCGGCGGCCGGCCGGAACGCGGCCGCCAGTTCGATTCTGCCGACTCGCCCGACGGCACACACAAGGCGTTCTACCGCGATCGCAACCTGTGGCTGAGCCGCGTCGACGGCACGGGCGAGAAGGCGATCACGACGGAGGGCAATGAGGCCGCACGCGTGAAGTACGGTACGGCGAGCTGGGTCTACGGCGAGGAGCTGGGGCAGAGCACGGCGATATGGTGGTCGCCGGATGGCAGCAGGGTGGCGTATTACCGCTTCGATGAGAGCGGTGTGCCCGACTACTTCCTGCAGCTGGACCAGACGAAGCTGCAGAGCACCGTCGATGTCGAAGCGTATCCGAAAGCCGGCGTGCCGAATCCGATCGTGGACATCTTCGTGTACGACCTCGGGACCGGCGAGTCGACGCGGATCGAGGTGCGCGACGGCCTGCCGTTCACGAACGATGTGGTCGGCCATTACGCCTATCGCGTCGGGTGGACGCCGGACGGCAGCGAGCTGACGCTGAACCGTACAAACCGCCGCCAGAACATCATGGAGTTCACCGCGTGCAGCCCGGAGACGGGCAGGTGCCGGGTGGTGGTCCGTGAGGAGTGGCCGACGGGCTGGGTGATGAACTCGCCGCCCATGCAGTACCTGGAGGATGGGAAGCGCTTCTTCTGGATCTCCGAGCGCAACGGCTTCCGCAACATCTACCTGTACGACCTGTCCGGCAGGCTGCACGCGACAGTGACGAACCACCAGTTCGAGGTCGGCAGCATCGAGCACGTGGACGAGCAGGCGCGCGTGGTGTGGTATACCGCGCGCGATGGCGACAATCACATGAAGATGCAGCTGCATCGCGTCGGCTTTGACGGCCGGGGCGACCGCCGGCTGACCGCGCCGGAGCTGAATCACACGATCACGATGGCGCCGGACGGCCGGCACTTCATCGATGTCGCCCAGACGCACGATACTCCGCCTGTGACGACGCTGCGCGACGCGAACGGTCGTGCCATTGCGGAGCTGGCGACCAGCGACATGTCGAAGTTCGAGGAGCTGGGACTCGAGCGTGTCGAGATGTTCACGTTCACCGCCGCGGACGGCGAGACGCAGCTGCACGGCATGCTGCACAAGCCGTCCACGTTCGATCCGTCGCGCAGGTACCCGATCCTGGTCAGCGTGTATGCGGGTCCTGCCACGAACGGCGCGCGCGAGACGTTCACACTGCCGGATCCGCGCACGGAGTACGGGTTCCTGGTCGTCACACTCGATGGGCGGAACTCGGCTGGCCGCGGCAAGCGCGCGCTCGACGCGATCTACGAGAAGCTGGGTGTGGTCGAGATCGATGACATCGCCGCGGGCGTGCGCGGGCTCTACGAGCGCCCGTACGTGGATCGTAACCGCGTCGGCATCTTCGGCACGTCATATGGCGGCTATGCGTCCGCGATGGCGCTGCTCCGCCATCCCGACGTATTCCATGCCGCAGCCGCTTCATCGTCGGTTACGGACTGGCGTCATTACGACACCATCTATACCGAGCGCTACATGTGGATCCCGCAGGAGAACACGAGCGGGTACGATGCCGGGTCGGCGATGAAGTATGTGGACAATCTGAAGGGGCGGCTGCTGCTCTACTACGGCACGGCTGACAACAACGTGCACCCCTCGAACACGATGCAGCTCATCACGGAGCTCCAGCGTGCCGGCAAGAGCTTCGATCTCATGATCGGACCCGACCGCGGCCACACCGCAGTGAATCCGGCGCTGATGATGGAGTTCTTCATCGAGAACCTGGTGCTGAACGCAGGCGGGATCGCGCTGTAGTTCGACATCTGCGGCGGGCGGGGGCGGGACCGGGGCGCGTGGACGCGCGGCCGATCCCGCTGCCGCTCCCGCCGGCCCACTCAGGCCGTAGTGATGCCACGCCCCCACTCGAGCACTTCCACACGTACCTGTGCGCGGCCCGCACTGATGAAGCCCAGGTTCTCCGCCGCTCTGCGTGACAGGTCGATGATCGTGCCGCGCGCCGCACTGGCGCCGAACGGACCGCGGTCGACGACGCGCACGTTCACGGAGCGGTCGTTGCGCAGGTTGGTCACACGCAGGATCGTGCCGAACGGATAGCCGCGGTGTGCAGCGACCATCTGGTTCTGGCGGAAGGGAATTCCGCTGGCCGTGCGGCGTCCCTCGAACTTGTTCGCGTAGAACGTAGCACCGCCGGTTACGGTCTCCAGCACCTCGTCAGGCAGATTCGCTGCGATCCTCCGGGGTGGCTGATCCGGTTCGGCAGCATCGGACGGCTGCGGCTGGGGTAGCGGCTCGGGGCCGAGGCGCGGGTACTGCTCCGCGAGACGTGCAATCTGCTCCGCCGACAGATCGCCCGCCTGCTGCGTGTCGCGCGGCTCGTCCGTGCCGCCGCAGGCACCGAGTACAGCCGTCATTATGATGAGTTTGGGAATTCTGCGGGTGAGTGACACTGCGTCCTCCGTGTGTATGTGCGCGTAGGCCTCCGCGTGTATGGTTCGGCGTCAGCGTGCGCCATGATGGCGCGCGTGCCTGCTATAGATACAAGTTGCGTTCCGTCGGCGTGCGGCGCGGCGGGGCACGTTGCGCTGCGGCTGACGCTACGCCGCGCAGGTGGGCGCTTCTTCGGCGGCCGCCGCTCGTGCGGCGAACTTTGCACGCGAGTGCTCCTCGAACGTGATGAGCGCGACACCGGTCACGATGATGGCGGCGGCGACAGCCATGCGCGGCGTGAAATGTTCGCCGGCGAGCGCCCAGCCGAGAATCACGGCGACGACTGGATTGACGTACGCATACGTCGAGACGCGCGCGGGCGATGCCACGCGGAGGAGCCAGACGTAGGCGGAGTAACCAACGATCGCGCCGAACACGATCAGGTACGTCAGCGCGAGGAACGACTTCAGCGATACGGCGTCGAGGTCGGTCTGCGCCCACTCACCCGTGAGCGTGCCGGCGAGCACCAGCAGCGTGCCGCCCATCAGCATCTGCATGCCCGTCGAGAGCAGTGCACCGCCCGGCCGCGGTGCGTGCCGCGAGTAGATGGAGCCGATTGCCCACGCCACGGACCCGCACAGCAGCACGAGCGCGCCGATCGGATCGATCGCGACATCACTCGACATCGCCGATGGTCCGGCCAGCAGCGCGATGCCGCCGAATCCGAGCAGCAGCCCGAGGATCGTCCGCCCCCCCGGCCGCGCCGCTCCCTTCCACAGCCAGTCGAGCAGCACCATCCAGCAGGGCGTGCCCGCGACGAGGAGCGCGGCCACGCCGGATGGTACCGTCTGCTCGGCCCAGACGACGGCGCCGTTGCCGCCGAGGAGGAGCAGCCCCCCGATGACGAGTGCGGCCTGCCACTGACGCAGAGTCGGCATGCGTGCGGAGCGCGTCATGGACCACGCGAAGAGAAGCGAGCCGGCGATGAGAAAGCGAATGCCGGCCATGAGGAACGGCGGCAGCGTTTCGATCGCGAAGGCAATCGCGAGGTATGTCGACCCCCAGATGACGTAGACTGCGGCGAATGCGGCTATGACTCTGCCGCGCGACGGCGCTTCGGCCATGGTCCGTTCGATTTGAAAGTGGCACCTGCCGCCCCCGCGGCACATGTGCGTCGGGCGCACCAGTGTAGTCCTGTTGCAGGCATTCGTCCATTCCCTCCCTGTCCTTGTGCACACCGGCAGGGGTGGTAGAATGAGCGGGTCAGCATCCGGGAGGGGGAGAATGGCGTTCAGCATCCGGCACGAGGTGATGGAGCTCACGACCACGCACGCGTTCAACATCGCGCGTGCGGCTTCGCCGCCGGTACGGCGTACGGTGTGGGTGAGGATCCAGGACGGCACGGGTGCGGAGGGCTGGGGCGAGGCCGCGGCGAACGCATACTACGGCGAGACGGCGGACACGGTCACTGCATTGCTGCCGCTCTACGAACGTGCCCTGAACGACAGCATCGGCGCTGGTGATGAGGTGCTTGCGCTGGAGCGTGCGGAAGCGGCCGTCGAGCGGGTCGCGGGGCGAAATCCCGCCGCGCGGGCGGCTGTTTCTGCCGCGCTGCACGATCTGGCGGGCAAGCGTCTGGGGATACCGGTGTGGCAGATGTGGGGCCTGGATGCGGACATGCCGGTGTCATCGTTCACGATCGGCATTGATGAGCCCGACGCGATGGTGCAGCGACTGGAAGAGGCGTCGTCGTATTCCGTTATCAAGGTGAAGGTCGGCTCGCCCGGGGACCGGCGCGCGCTGGAGCTGATCCGGAAGCACGCGCCGGATCGCACGATCCGCATCGATGCGAACACGGGCTGGTCGGTGAAGCAGGCCGTCGCGCTGCTGCCGCTGCTGGAGGAGCTCGGTATCGAGCTGATCGAGCAGCCGTTCAAGTCGGACGACATCGAGTCGTTCCGCCTGCTGCGCGAACGCTCGGCCATCCCGGTGATAGCGGACGAGTCCTGCCGCACAGCCGCGGATATCCCGCGACTGGTCGGCGCGGTGGACGGCATCAACATCAAGCTGGAGAAGTGCGGCTCGCTGCGTGAGGCGCTGCGGATGGTTCACATCGCTCGCGCGCATCACCTGAAGGTCATGATGGGGTGCATGCTGTGCAGCACGCTCGGCATCGCGGCGGCCATGCAGATCGCCCCGCTCGTCGACTGGACGGATCTCGATGGCGCAGTCCTGCTCAGCACGGATCCGTTCCGCGGCCCGTCGCTCGAGCGCGACGGCACGCTGCGGTTGAACAGGGAGCCTGGCCTGGGCGTCGACCGGCGTTAGCCGCTCAGACGAGGCGGCCGAGGGCCTCGATGTCGTCCGGTCGGATGGGCTCACCCATCGCTACTCCGGCGACGGCGGTGTCCGGGTCCTTCAATCCGTTGCCGGTCAGCACGCAGACGCATTGCTGATCGCCGGACACCAGACCTTCCCGTACTGCGGCGCGCAGACCTGCAACGCCCGCAGCGGATGCGGGTTCGCAGAAGATGCCTTCCTGCGCAGCAATCGCATGATACGCCTCGAGGATGGCGTCATCGCTCACGGCGCGAAACGCGCCTCCCGAGTCATGCGCTGCGCTCCGCGCAGGCTCCCACGTGGCAGGGTTACCGATGCGAATGGCCGTCGCGATCGTTTCCGGTGCCGCCACGGGAGCACCGCGCACGAACGGTGCAGCCCCGTCCGCCTGCACGCCGAGCATGACCGGCAGTCGCTGCGCGCGCCCGTGATCGAGCGCGCGGCGGAATCCCAGCCAGTACGCAGTGATGTTGCCGCCGTTGCCGACGGGGAGCGCCAGCAGAGCGGGCGCATCACCGAGCGCATCGCAGATCTCCCAGGCGGACGTCGTCTGTCCCTCGATGCGCGCCGGGTTCACCGAGTTGACGAGTGCCAGGTCATACCGATCGGCGGCGGTGCGTGCGAGCGTCAGCGCATCGTCGAAGCTGCCCTCGACCGTCACCACCTGCGCGCCGTAGACCACGGCCTGGGCGAGCTTGCCAGCGGCGACGCGGCCGGCGGGCAGCAGCACGACCGAGCGGATGCCGGCATGCGCGGCATACGCAGCAGCACTCGCCGCCGTATTGCCGGTCGAGGCACACAGGACCGCACGGGCACCGTCCTCCACCGCGCGGGCCACGGCCAGGACCATCCCCCGGTCCTTGAATGAGCCGGTGGGATTGAGGCCCTCATACTTCAGGTGGAGCTCGCGCACGCCCACCCAGGCGGCCAGGCGCGGCGCGTGTACGAGCGGCGTGTTCCCCTCGTGCAGGGACAGCAGCGGCGTGCGGTCGGTGACGGGCAGGTATTCGCGGAAATGATGCAGGATCCCGCCGTAGTGTCGCGCGGTCATGACACGGCCGATCGCGTGATCATCGTGCTGTTCACGAGGGTCGAACGGGTTGCGGTCATGGCATCATGATGCGCTGCGGAGCGCGTCGCGCAGCGTGCCGACATCGCGCGGCTGTGCGCCGTGCATGTCGGGGCGCAGCATGTATGCACGCGCGCCTGCGGCAGTCCCGCCGAACGCGTCTTCCATTGCCTTCGCGACGGGTGCCTCGGCATCCGCGGCACACGCCGCGATCAGGCCGGATCCGCTGCCCGATATCGTCGCGCCCCACGCACCGGCAGCCATGGCGGCCTTCAGCGCGGCCGCCGCTCGCGGAATGAGTGGCAGGCGGTAGGGCACGTGCAGCTCATCGGAGAATCCGATGGCAATCGACTCAGCGTCTGCCGTCGCCAGTCCGTGCAGCAGCGCGGCCATGCGTCCGAGATTGCGGGCGGCGGCACTGTGCGGGACGTGCTGCGGCAGGACGGTCCGCGCACGCGTCGTCGACACCTGCTCGGCCGGCGCGGCGAACACGAAGCTGACCTGACCGGAGAGCGGCAGACGCATGGCGTGCGGCACGCCGTGTCCGGAGCCGGCGATCGCCATGAGCCCGCCGAAGAGCGCGGGCGCGGCATTGTCGGGATGCCCCTCGACGCGCATGGCGGCCGCCAGCGCCGCATCGCGGTCGAGGCTGTCGCCGCACGCGGTGACGGCCAGCGCTATTCCGGCGACTGTCGCCGCAGCGGATGAGCCGAGCCCGCGCGCGACCGGGATCGAGGACGTCGTGAGCAGCATCCCGCCGGGATTCTGGATGCCGCGCCTGCTCAGCTCCGCGAGGAACGCCAGCACGAGGCGATCGTCGGCCAGCTTCACAGTCAGGTCGCGGAGAGTGCCGGCGCGACGGATCGTCAGGTCACCGGAGCCGGGCTCGTAGCCCGCATCGAGATAGAGGTCGAGCGCGAGCCCCAGACAGTCGAAGCCGGCGCCGAGATTGGATGTGCTGCAGGGTACGCGGATGCCGCACGCGCGGAGTGACGGCGGCGGCGTGGTGGGGGTCACCGGGGGTGCCCGGTCGCTACAGCGACGCGAGCAGCTGATCCACGTGCTCTGCGGGCTTCACCTTCGGCAGCACTTTCGCGATGCGGCCCTGCTCGTCGATGACGAAGGTGGTGCGCGCGTTGCCCCAGTACTTCCGGCCGTACATCGACTTCTCCTGCCACACGCCGTACGCCTCGGCGACGCGGTGGTCGACATCGGCGAGGAGCGTGAACGGGAGCTCGTATTTGTCGGCGAACTTGCGGTGGGACCCGACGGGATCGGGACTGACGCCGAGGATCACGGCGCCGCGCGCATCGAACGTGTCGGCATTGTCGCGCAGCTCGCACGCCTGCACCGTGCAGCCGGACGTATCGTCCTTCGGATAGAAGTAGAGCACGACCTTGCGGCCGCGGAAGTCGGACAGGCTCACGCTCTCGCCGTCCTGGTTCTCGAGCGTGAACTCCGGTGCAGGCTCATTCTCGTTCAGCATCCCTAGATCGATTCCTCTGCCGTACGGGGTGCAGTGGCACGCTCGGCGGCGGCAGCGGTCGCCGTCTCCTCGCGCCACAGTGAGATGCCGAGCAGCACGGCACCGGTCGTGATCGCCATGTCCGCGATGTTGAAGATCGGCCAGTGCATGAAGCCCAGATTGATCGGCCCGATGAAATCGACCACGCCCTCGCTCCAGCGCACGCGATCGATCAGGTTGCCTAGCGCGCCCGCCGCCACCAGCTGGATGGACAGCAGCCGCAGCCAGTCGTTGCGCTCCGCACGGATGAACAGGCTCCCCAGCACGAACAGCACGAGCAGCGTCGCGAAGATGATGATCCAGCGTCCCGCCGAGGGCAGCGGCAGGCCGAACGCGACACCCGTGTTGAACGCCAGGGTCATCGGCACACCAACCGCCGACTCGATGATGTGGCCGGGTCGGAGGGCCTCCAGCGCCCAGCGCTTCGTCGTCACGTCCGCAAAGACGATGGATCCGACGACCAGCGCCGCGAGCAGCAGCTTCTGCTTCAAATCAGCTTCCTTTCAGACTGCGCCGCGCCGAGCCGCGGCGACCCAAATGTAACCGGACGGGCCGCGCCCTGACCACCCGTCGGACGCGGCACCCACCTCCCGTATCGACCCGGCAAGCCATGTTCGTGTTCCATGGCGCCGGCCTCGACCCCGGGGGATAACGCGCCCAGCGCACACGGCGTGCCTGTCTCCACCCGGGGCCGGGGCGCCGGTGCCGATCTCACCGCCCGGCCCTTCGCATCCCTGCCGCCCGCCTGTAGATTGCGGCTGGTCTCAGCGGATCCGGCAGGGAAGAAAATGACAGAACCGAGAAGAAGGACGGTGACGGTCGACGTGGGCGGCGTCCTGGTGGGCGGCGCACACCCGATCGTCGTGCAGTCCATGACGAATACGGATACCGCCGATCCCGAGTCCACGGCGGAACAGATCGCCGCGCTGGCGGCGGCCGGCAGCGAGCTGGTGCGTATAACGGTCAACACCGACGAGGCGGCCGCGGCGGTGCCCGAGATCGCAGGCCTGCTCGAGCGGTGGGACGTCCGCGTGCCGATCGTCGGTGACTTCCACTACAACGGCCATCTCCTGCTGACTCGTCACCCGGAGTGTGCGCGGGCGCTCGCGAAGTATCGCATCAATCCGGGCAACGTCGGAGCGAAGCGGCGCGACGAGAACTTCCGCACGATCGTCGAGGCCGCGGTCGAGTATGATCGCCCGGTCCGCATCGGTGTGAACTGGGGCTCGCTCGATCAGCAGCTGCTCACCGAGCTGATGGATGCCAACGCCACGGCGCCCGACCCGCTCGACGCGAGGGCGGTCATGCTGGAGGCGATGTGCGAGAGCGCACTGCGCTCCGCACGGCTGGCCGAGGAGACCGGTCTGGCGCACGACCGCATCATCCTCAGTGCGAAGGTCTCCGGCGTGCAGGACCTCATCGCCGTTTACCGCATGCTCGCCGGCCGCTGCGACTATCCACTCCACCTCGGTCTCACGGAGGCCGGCCTCGGCACCAAGGGCGTCGTCGCATCGACCGCTGGACTGGCCGTCCTGCTGCAGCAGGGCATCGGCGACACCATCCGCATCTCGCTGACGCCGCGGCCCGGCGGCGACCGCACCGAGGAGGTCCTCGTGGCGCAGCAGATCCTCCAGTCCATGGAGCTGCGCAGCTTCACGCCCCAGATCACCAGCTGCCCGGGCTGCGGCCGCACGACGAGCACGTTCTTCCAGAAAATGGCCGAGGACATCGGCGATTACATCAAGGCGCGCATGCCGGACTGGCGCGTACAGTATCCCGGGGTCGAGGAGATGAAGGTCGCGGTCATGGGCTGCGTCGTGAACGGGCCGGGCGAGTCGCGTCACGCCAACATCGGCATCTCGCTGCCGGGTACGTTCGAGGATCCCAAGGCTCCCGTGTACGTGGACGGTCGACTGTTCACAACGCTGCGCGGTGAGACGCTGGTGGAGGAGTTCCTCGGAATTCTGGACCGGTACGTCGACGAGCGGTACGGCGCGGGGGTCGGTGCCGGCGCACATACCGCGGGAACAGCCGGCAGCGAGCGCGTTCCGGGCTGAGCCCGGCCGGGCTCGGGTCGGCCGACCGCCCCGCGCAGGGCGGTCCCGGCTCCGGGACGGTCTATCCCACCAGCGGTCGCATGTCCGTTCAGCCGCCGCTACGGCCATCCGCGTAAGTGGTTCCAATTATACAACTTATGGCGTTCTCCGCCGCCGGCACCATCCTCGCTCTGTGTGTCAGGGCAGGAAGGCGTGCAACCTGAGCGCGTCCCGCCCGTAGTGGTGCCGGTAACCGTACATCGCGGAAGACGAAAATGCATAACAGACATTCTGCGCGGCTGCTCGTCGCGCTCACGGTGGTATTTGCAGCGACGGACGTCAGTGCGCAGCAGGCGCCGGCGACGATGTCGCTGGACGAGGCAGTGCAGCTGGCGCGGCGATACAGCCCGTCGTACCGGCAGCAGGTCAACGATGAGGGCGTAGCCGACTGGAGCGTGCGGGCTGCCTACGGTCAGCTGCTGCCTTCGCTCACGGTGAGCGGCGGCATGGACTGGCGCGGCGGGGGTACACCGCGCTTCGGTCAGTTCAGCGGCGCGGACCTCGGTCTCAGCCGGACGCCGGACTACCTGTTCTCGGATTACGCGATCCGGCTCGGGTGGACGGTCAGCGGCGGGACGTTCTTCCGCATGGCGCAGGAGCGGGCGGCGCGGGAGGCGACGACGGCGCGGATCGAGGCTGCGGCGTACACGCTGGAGACGGACATCACGCGGCAGTACCTGGCAGCGCTGCGGGCGCGCGACGCGGTGAAGCTCGCGGAGCGTGAGCTCGCGTCGACGGACGAGGCGTTGAAGCTGGCGCAGGCGCGGGTCGACGCCGGCGCGGCACCGCGGATGGATGCGGCGCAGGCGGAAGTCGAACGTGGCCGGGCGGAGGTGACGCTGCTGCAGGCGCAGGCGGCGGTGGAGACGGAGAAGCTGCGACTCCTCCAGCGTATCGGACTGGATCTCGATCAGAGTGTCGACCTGACGACGGAGCTGACGGTGTTCGAGCCGATGTGGACGCTCGATGAGCTGTCACAGATCGCGATGCAGTCGCATCCGCAGCTGCTGGCGGCACGTGCGGCCGAATCATCGGGGCGGGCGGCGGCGCGAGCGGCTCGCATGTCATATCTGCCGACCATCTCGGTGGGCGGCGGCTGGTCGGGCTATACGCAACAGTCGCGCGACGAGTCGTATCTGATCACGCAGGCGCAGTCGTC
The DNA here is from genome assembly GCA_035461765.1 of Longimicrobiales bacterium. GTDB lineage: Bacteria > Gemmatimonadota > Gemmatimonadetes > Longimicrobiales > RSA9 > SH-MAG3. Next base: position 1,922 of record DATHUY010000165.1, on the reverse strand, counting down.
GGCACAGCGGAGCATCGACTCGTGCCAGCGCACGAACGACCTGTACTCCCGACTGGCCAACCCGCTGCCGCCGCAGGACTGTTCGGCGCTGGCGTTCACCGAGGCCGACCGGATGGCCATTCTCAGTCAGAACAACATCTTTCCGTTCGACTTCACCGAGCAGCCGCCGTCATTCGGACTCGTCGTGAGCATGCCGATCTTCAACGGCTTCAGCCGCGAGGCGCAGGTGCAGCAGGCGTCCGCGGCCGCACAGGACGCGAAGCATCAGCGGCGCGAGGAAGAGCTGAGCCGTCAGGCTACGGTCGCCACCAGCTACCTGGCCGTCCAGACGGCGTACCGCTCGGTCGGAATCGAAGAGCGCAACGTCGCCGCGGCTACCGAACAGCTCGAGCTGGCGCGAGAGCGCTACCGCCTGGGCGCCGGGTCGATCCTGGAGCTCACCCAGGCACAGGCCACGATGGCGCGTGCCGACCAGGCGCACCTCGCGGCGTTGTACTCGTTCCACGAGAACCTGGCGGACCTGGAGTCGGCGGTAGGCAGGTCGCTGCGGTAAGGTGTCCGATCATGGGACGTCGAGTCCCGCCAGCGCCCGGTCGCGGTGCGCCTGCCGTGCGGTAAAGTGTTGGGAGACAGGAACTTTTTGCCTGACGTGACGTGGTACAATGCTGGTATGAGTGAGATGTGTGGACGCCGGAGTCGGAACCCGCTGCGAGCGTCCCGTAAGCCATAAACGAAAGTGCGAGATCATGGACAAGCCCAGGAAGTCAACCAAAAAGAACCGTCAGCGTATCTATATAGGTGCCGGCGTCGGCGTGGCGGCGCTCGTCACACTCGCGCTGTACTCGCTCGACCCGGCGGTCCCGATCGTCGAGGGCGCGGGGATCTGGACGGATTCCGTCCGGCGCGGTCCCATGGTGCGGTCGGTGCGCGGCGTGGGAACGCTGACGCCCGAGCACATCCGGATCATCCCGGCGCAGACGGCCGGCCGCGTGGAGCAGATCCACCTTCGTCCGGGTGTCACGGTCGCACCGGGTACACCGCTGGTGCGTCTGAGCAATCCCGAGCTCGAGCTGCAGCTCATGGAGTCCGAGCGTCAGCTGCGCACGGCGGAGTCGGATCTGCTGAACCTGCGCTCGACGCTGCAGACGCAGATCCTGAATCAGGAGGGCGTGATCGCGCAGGTGCAGAGCCAGTACAACGAGGCCGTGCGCCAGGCGAAGACCAATGAGGAGCTGACGGCGAAGGGGCTGATCGCGCCGAACGAGGCCAGCCGGGTGAAGGACCAGGTGGTCGAGCTGGAAACGCGACTCGCCATCGAAAACAAGCGGCTCGCCCTGCTGAACTCGACGGTCGACACCCAGATCGGTGCGCAGCAGGCGCAGGTGGCGCAGCTTGGAGCGATCGTGGCGCACCGCCGTGGACTCATTGACGCGATGGACGTGCGTGCGGCGTCCGGAGGCGTGCTGCAGCGTCTCGACCTCGAGGCCGGCCAGTGGGTGAATCCGGGGACGGAGCTCGCGCGTATAGTGGAGCCGGGCAAGCTGAAGGCAGTGCTGCGCATCTCGGAGACGCAGATGCGCGACGTGGTGATCGGCCAGCGCGCATTCATCGACACGCGAAACGATACGATCGAGGGACGCGTAGTGCGGATCGACCCGGCCGCCGAGGGCGGCACGATCGGCGTGGACGTCGCATTCGACACGGATATGCCTGCGAGCGCCCGCCCGGACATGAGCGTGGATGGCGTCGTCGAGATCGACCGGCTCCAGAACGTGCTGCACGTGAGCCGCCCGAACCACGGCAGTACGGGCCAGACGATCGGACTGTGGGTGCTCACGGCGGACGGAAAGGAAGCGGAGCGCGTGCAGGTCAAGCTGGGGCAGACGTCGGTCAACTTCGTGGAGATCGTCAGCGGCCTCAAT